>CAZVAV010000154.1:0-5553 GCA_964625135.1 uncultured Oscillospiraceae bacterium
TGTTCAGCGAAAGGCGGATCTCCTTGATCTCGATCACCTTTTGGTTCTTTTTGGCTTCTTTATCCCGCTTGGCCTGTTCAAAACGGTACTTGCCGTAATCCATGATCCGGCAAACCGGCGGCGTAGCCTGCGGGGCAATCTTCACCAGATCGAGATTCTGCTCGAGCGAAAGTCGCTGTGCCTCA
The DNA here is from genome assembly GCA_964625135.1 of uncultured Oscillospiraceae bacterium. Taxonomy (GTDB): domain Bacteria; phylum Bacillota; class Clostridia; order Oscillospirales; family Ruminococcaceae; genus Yanshouia. Next base: position 186 of record CAZVAV010000154.1, read on the forward strand.
CGGGTATCCATGACGCCGAGCTGGCTTCCGTCCGCCGCAATCACTCGAACCTCCTTATCCCTGATGTCTTCGTTGATAAGCAGTTCCTTCGCGCTAATGTCAAAGCACCTCCATACCTAACTAAAAATGGGCGCAGAATTCTTCATTCCACACCCAATCAATGCGATTGCCCGGCCCTTTGACCGGTCAAACCCTATTGACCGTGTACGCTTAGTCGCGTACAGGTGAGAACGAGAGCGTTCTGCTTTGTTGTACTGATATAGTTTAGCAGAACGCCCCCGCGCTGTCAAGGGATTTTTTCAAGTTTCGGGGCGAATATTTTGTCACCGTCTTTTTATCGCGGCGTCGTTCTTGGAGGAGCAGGACGAAGCATATTCTTGGCATGTCCGATCAGCTCGGCAATCATCTCATTGTAACGCTCGATTGGAATATCGGTTTGCCCCATCAAAATTTCAATATAAAACGACCGCAGCCCCGCCAACAAAAACAAAGTAAAGAAGCGAAAGGTCACCGGATCGACCGAGGTATTGCGCTCAAAAAACGCTTCGAGCAAGCGTGAGACCGACTGGTCGAGCTTTTGGGAAATCCGCATCTGTTCCCCTGCGTTGATGAGGATTCTGGTTCTCTCCCCCTCAATCTGCATTTCTTCTCCGATTCGTTGCAGAAAGGGGGAGGGATTTTCAATATCGAGAAGAACGTTGTCACGATTCAGGTTGGAAAAAATCTTCTCAACCAGCTCGTCCTCGATTTCATCCAGCACTGCCATCGTATCATGGTAGTGCTTATAAAAGGTTTTTCGATTGATATCCGCCCGCTCAGCCAGCTCGCTTACGCTGATCGATTGAAACGCTTTTTCCTGAATCAGCTCCAGCATCGCCGTGGTAATTGCTTGTTTTGTGCGTCTACACCGTCTATCCAGTGGCTTTTTTGGTAATTTCTCCATCTTTTTCACCTTTCATCCCCAAATCTATTCTATTTGTCCGCAATCGGTACATCTATCCCCAATCAGTCCATTGCAATCGGTACAATTGTATTATAATATACATGTGTCCCTAAAGTCAACACGAAAGCCTATAAGTCTATCCCAGTCCATTACATTTTAGCAATATTTCAATAAATTCTGGAGGTATGTCTGTGGACAAACACGAAAGAAGGGGCATCACCGATCAAATTATCGATACGGTTGTCTACAAGCGGCGCTGGATCGAAAAGGTCTTTCTTCTTCTGATTTTTTTCTCGCTTCTCTGCCTGCCTCTGGTGGAGATCAACTATGATCTCACCGAATATCTGCCCGCCTCGACCGAAACCAAGGTGGGCATCGATCTGATGGAATCGGAATTCGGCTATCCCGGCACAGCGCGGGTGCTGATCCGCGACATCTCAATCTACGAGGAAAAGATCTATAAAAACCGCATCGAGCAGATTGATGGGGTGGATGCCGTCTCCTGGGCCGACACCGCAGGAGAAATCTACGTCTCAAATGATTTTTTGGAGGCGCAGGATCTCGACGACTACTATAAGGACGGATACACCGTCCTAGATATCCAGTTTGTCGAGGGGGATTCCTCGCTGAGAACAGATGCCGCAATCAACGAGATTCGCGCGCTGGTTGGCGACCGGGGCGCATACTCCGGCCCCGCCCTCGACAGCAAGATGCTCAAGGAAAATCTCGCCGCAGAAATCGGTCGGGTGCTCGCCTTTTCGATCGTAATGATCCTGCTCATTCTGGCGGCCACCACCACCTCCTGGTTTGAACCGCTCCTCTTTATGGCGACGATGGGGGTTGCCATCCTCATCAATATGGGAAGCAACCTCGTCTTTGGGAGAATCTCCTTCCTGTCCTATTGTGTTGCCGCGGTGCTTCAGCTCGCGGTGGCGATGGATTACTCGATTTTTCTGCTACATACCTTTACCGCGCAAAAGGCAAAGGGCTTTGAAACCGAGCAGGCCATGGTCAACGCACTGCATCTCGCGGTGGGATCAATCGTCTCAAGCGCCATCACCACCGTGGTTGGGTTTGTCGCGCTGGCGTTGATGCAGTTTACCATCGGACAGGACATTGGCTTTGTGCTCGCCAAGGGCATCGTATGCAGCCTGTTTACCGTCCTGTTTTTGATGCCGGCTCTCATCATCCGCTGGCATGGGCTGATTGAAAGAACCCATCACCGCCCCCTGATTCCCCCGCTTGACGGCTTTGCCAGAGGACTGTTCAAAACCCGCCACGCCTTTCTGATCTTCTGCGCCGTTCTTGTGGTTCCCGCCTTTGTGGCGCAGAATATGAACCACTTTGTCTTCGGCGGCGCGGCGGTCGGCGCAGGGGAAGGCACCCAGCTGCATGCGGATAAGGCGGAGACCGACGAAATCTTCGGGGAGAAAAACCTGGTGCTTGCCATTGTGCCAAACACCAGCAGCGTGACCGAAAAGCGGCTTGCCGACGAGCTCGACGAGCTGCCCTTCGTCAAAAGCGTTCTGGCGCTCTCCTCTACCCTGCCCGATGGAATTCCCGAAAGCTTTGTGCCGGCAAATCTGACCGAGCAGCTTCACACCGACCGTTGGGCACGAATGCTGATCTTCCTCTCCACCCCGGTCGAAACCGACTACACCTTCGAGTGCCTTGACACGGTGCGCGAAATCATCGATCGCTATTATCCCGATGAGTCGTATGTCATTGGCAGCACCCCCGCTGCTCAGGATATCAAGTCCACCATCACCGAGGACTATACCGAGGTCAATCTGATCTCGATGCTCGGCGTGGCGCTGGTCATCCTCTGTTCGTTCCGCTCGCTCACCATGACCGTCATCGTCATGGTGCCGATCGAGGTCGCCATCCTCTTTAATATGGCACTGCCCTATGTCTACGGCAATAAGCTGATTTTTCTCGGCTATCTGATGGTGAGCAGTATGCAGCTGGGCGCTACCGTCGACTATTCCATTCTGCTGACCAATAACTACATGAATCACCGCGCCGAGATTTCGGACTGCAAGGAGGCCGCCGTCAAGGCGGTGGCGCAAAGCGCTCTGTCGATTCTGACCTCCGGCACCATCCTGACCGTCTGCGGCTACGGGCTTTATTATCTGACCAGCATCACCGCGGCCGCCGACCTTGGCCGCCTAATCGGACGTGGCGCGCTCTTTAGCATGTTCCTCGTTCTTGGCCTGCTTCCGATCCTGCTGGCAATTTTTGACCGCGCGATCTTCCGCGACCGTGCGATGTTCCAAAGGCTTGCGGGATGGGTCATCACCCACCTGCCTGCCGGTCGGGCGCGGCATCAGGCCGCCCGCAGTCAGCCAAGTGAGCCGCGCGCGCTGGTCACCACCCTGCGTCATCCGCAGGATCAGTCCACTGCCCCCGATCACAGCGGGGAGAGCGAGAAGGAGGAATTCAAATGAAACTGAGTCGAAAGCGCATGATTGCGCTGCTGCTTGCCGGTTGCCTTTCGTTTAGCGGCGTCAACCTGACCCTCTGTGCCGCGGCTCCAACCGTCACCACCGATGAAACGGCGTATGTCACGCTGGATTACTACGGAAAGGTCGATCACTTAAGCGTCGTCAAGTCCTGCGCGCTCAACGGACTGACCACCTTCACCGACCACGGCAAGTACGCCTCGGTCAGCAATATGACCACCCTTGACGAACCGGTCGTTTTCGGCGAGCTCGTCGACTGGGAAATTACCGAGGAGGTAGCCAACCGTTTTTATTATGAAGTCGTTCCCGAGGAGCAGAGCATCACGCTGCCGTGGAATTTTGACCTTAGCTATCGGCTCAACGGCAAGCCGGTCACCGGCGAAGCGCTTGCCGGAGCAAGCGGGCTGGTCGATATCGAGGTCGACGTAACGGCCAATCCGCGTGCCTCGACCTATCTCAAAAACAACTTTATGCTGATTCTCGGCACGATGAGCAGCACCGAGGATCACTACAGCTTCTCGGTGCCGGGGGCTCAGCTCCAGTCGCTGGGCAGCTATCAGGTGGCGTTCTATCCGATTCTGCCGCGCGGAGAGGACACCGTGACCTTCTCGTTTGGCTCGGACAGCTTTGAATCGCCCGGCATCTTTATGATGATGGCTCCGATCACCCTTTCTCAGCTCGACGAAATTGCCGAGATGCAGGAGCACAAATCAAACATCGAGGCTTCCGGCAATGCGGTTGACGCGATCTTTAACGACCTCTTCTCGATCATGGGCGGGATGAAGGGCGGAATCGGAACCACCGTCGAGGGACTCTCACAGCTCGAGCAGGCTCGAAAGGCCGTGGATCAAAACCGAGACACCATCAAAAGCGACACTAAGGCGCTCATTAACGCCCTCGACCGGTTCCGCAAGGTGACCTGGCATCTCGGGGACGAGCTCGACGACGCGCAGCTCGACAAAAGCATCAAGCGGCTCGGCGACAGCTTTGGCGAGATGATCTCGGCTCTCGGCGGGATGGGAGACGGGGTGGCGGAGCTCAAGAGCGCCACAGCCGAGCTCTACGACCTGATGGATCAGCTGGAGGAGGCACACAGCCTTGACAAGCAAAAGAGTCTGGTACAAAAAATCGGCGTACAGCTCAACAAGCTCAGCGTGATCATGAAAAAGCTTGAAAAAATCGGCGTCTCCAGCACACTGGATTCCGGAATGGTCGAGGACTTTAAGCAGGCGAGCGGTGCGCTAAAGCAGACTGACGATGAAGATACCGCTCAGGACATCGTCAACCAGCTCCTCGATACAATGAACGGGGAGCTCGCCGACATGAGCCAATCGATCGCCGGGGATTTAGAGACCACAATGGGACTGCTCAAGGGAATGCAGGATATGCAGTCGAGCATCTACGACCTTTCGGGCGACACCTCAATCCTTCTCAACGAAACCAGCGATATGATCCTGGGGCTTGCCGACCTGCTCAAGCCGATGACCAAGTCGCTTGAGACGCTGGATCAGACGCTGGAGACGGCGAGCGATCCGCTCAACGACGGAACGAGACTCACCCTTTCGGGGATGACCCAGATGCTGGGCGATCTTTCCGACGCGCTGGATAAAACCGATGATCTTCAAGTTCAAAAGGACATCATTGCCGACATCATCCGGGACGAGTGGAAACGGCTCGACGAGGATCTCTCCCTGCTTGATATTGATACCAAGGCGGAAAAGCGCTCCTTTACCTCCTCGAAGAACCCCGCGCCTTCCAGCCTCCAAATTGTCCTGCGGACACAGGAGATTACAATAGACGATACCACGGAAGAATTTCATTCCCCTGCCGAAGCGAAGGACATGGGGCCTCTCGCCCGAATCGGTCAAGTCTTTGTGAAGATCGGCAACACCTTTCGCGACATCTTCTCATAAAATTTCTCTGTTTGGGACACTTGCGGATTTCGTCCCGCACATGCTATGAT
>CAZVAV010000155.1:0-2489 GCA_964625135.1 uncultured Oscillospiraceae bacterium
CAATCAGATGGCAAAGTGCATAGAATAATACAGTGCTTTGCACAGATGAAAGGGGAGGGGATATCCATGGATTCAAGCGAACGGTATGCGATTTATTCTCTGGAGCTACATCTGTTTTTCGCCCGCATCATGAAGGAACACGCCCTGTTTCTGATGGCGGGCTTTACCCCCGCAAACATCGCATTTACCAAAGCGGCAGAGCAGTATAAAAATCGGTTTGAGGCGTTACTGTCCCAAGCTGTTTCCCTTGGAGACGGCGTAGTGGGTCACGAAGTACTCTCTTCAGGTGAAATTGTCACCCCGTTTACCGCCCCTGCCGAGCGGCAGACAGAGCTGTTCACGGGCATCGGGATCAATCAGGATATCACCGCGCGAGAAGGCCTTCTGCGTCCCGGTACCCGTGTGCCTCAAAATCCCGAGTTTAAGCTGCAGCTCAAGGCACTTAACAGCGAGGCGCTACAGCTGCTGGATGGGCTGATCTCCCTGAAGGAGCAAAGCCTCTCTCATGTGCTCAACTGCCGGATGTTTACTATGAACTATCCGCTGCTGCTGGAACACATCATCAGAGAGGCAAAGCTATATCGGGAGTATGTACAGCGTCTGGAGGCGGACGGGGATCTTGACCCGCAGGCGATGGGAAAGCTGGAGCAGTTCTGGAACCAGATTATGATGGAGCACGCTCTATTTATCCGCGGATTGCTTGACCCTGAGGAGAACGAGCTGGTGAAGGCCGCCGACTCGTTTGCCAAGGATTACGCAGTACTGCTGGAGCGCAGCCGTGCCGCCCAGGATGCAACGCTTACCCAAAACGCTCTGGATGAGACCCGAAAGTTCCGTGAATTCAAGCTAGCAGGGGTCAAGGGGATTGAGGCTTGCAAAATCCGATCGGTTATTCTGCCTCTGCTGGCCGATCACGTTCTGCGGGAAGCAAATCACTATATCAGGCTGCTGGGAGTATAATGCCCAAAAGTTCGGAGGGGGACATCGCCCTGCCCAAGGGAAAAGTATGCTGCAACGTCTTTTACTGCTCGGTGGCGATGAACGGCAGCACGAGCCGGAAAAACTGTTGGCCGCGTTGGATATTCCGGTTTCGTCAGCGGCTCAACTTTATTTTGTTTGAGGAGAAATTTATGATGGAGCTATCAGGAAAAAACATTGGCTTTGCAATTACAGGTTCCTTTTGTACCTTCGATAAAATAGAAAAAGAAATTCAAAAGCTTCTTGCGGCAGGGGTCAACGTGTTTCCCGTTTTTTCTTATTACGTCCAGAGCCTTTATTCGCGTTTTGGAAACACGCATGAGTATATCGATCGCATTGCCATGTTAACGGGCAATCAGCCGGTTTTGACGATTGATCAGGCGGAAGCAATCGGGCCACAGGGACATCTTGATATTTTAATGATTGCGCCCTGCACAGGAAATACATTGGCAAAGTTTGTGAATGGAATTACCGATACCCCCGTTTTAATGGCTGCCAAGGCGCATATTTGTAACGGGAGGCCTATTGTCATCTCCCTATCAACCGATGATGCGTTGGCCATGAACTTCAAGAACATCGGTCAGCTTCTCAATGCCCGTCACGTGTATTTTGTTCCCTTCGGCCAGGACGATCCAATCAAAAAGCCCAACTCGATGACTGCGCATACCGAGCTGATCGTTCCAACCTTGGAATTGGCATTGGAAGGAAAGCAGCTTCAGCCTATCCTCTGCGGCTAGAAATATTCTGGTTTCGAGCTGCAAGAAGGATAACGTGAATTTCATTTCATCATGTCAATCCGTGTGCCTTCAAGCAGTAGGCTTTTAACAGAGATTATGCTTGGCGTGAACGAAAAGGGGACTGCTGCAAATGTTTAACACATCTGCAACAGCCCCCTTTTTATGGTGGCCGCTTACTTTCCGCTTAAAATACGTTCAAGCCAGATCGAGGCGATGCTCAGCGCAGGGTAAAGACCGATTTTTTCGGTGCGCTTTAAAATCCTGCGGCTGGTGTGAACCGATTCATCGGTCGAAAGAATCTGTACCGAGACACGGTCGGAAAGGGTGACATCCTGCCAATCCTTGTTGGTCAGCACCTGCAGCATGGCGATGCAGGAATCGGCGGGATTCCCATAGTAGAGCACGTTGCCCGAACGGACAAGCGGCTTTCCCCTAAAGGTGGGGAGATCCTTTTTCTTTGTTGCCAAACAGAAAGCTCCTTTCGGTGGAATTTGGAATGACTGGTCAAAAGCAGTCAGTCATTGAGATAGGAGCGCACAAGAATTTGAAGCAGCTCATCGCGATCGATGCGCCGAATCAGGCTGCGCGCATTGTTGTAGGTTGTGATATAGGTGGGATCCTCCGAGAGGATGTACCCCACAATTTGGTTGATGGGATTATAGCCCTTCTGTTTGAGCGCATCATAAACAGTGGTTAAAATCGAACGAACCTCCGCCTCCTGATCCTCATGGATCGAAAAGGAACGAGTTGGATCCTGCATCATATATCACCTCG
>CAZVAV010000155.1:2499-5546 GCA_964625135.1 uncultured Oscillospiraceae bacterium
TTCTGCCCGAATACAAGCTAAAATTCCACGAATTACAAATTATGGAATATCGCCGGGCGGGAAAACGGCTCGCGGGAAGCCTCCTCGCGAGCCGTACATCGGTGAAATGATAAAATGTTATACGCGCAGGTCGCAGCCCAGATTCTTGACCGTGGTGAGCGCCTTGTCCATCGCGGCGTTGACCTCGGTATCGGTCAGGGTGCGGTCGGCGGCACGCATCGAAATGGCAAAGGCGAGGCTCTTCTTGCCCTCGGGGATCTGAGAGCCGCGATAGCAGTCGAAGAGCGAAACCGACTCGAGAATTTTCCCGATCGCCTTTTCGATCGCCTTTTCGATGGTCAGCATCGGCAGGCTGTCGTCGCAGAGCAGGGCGAGATCACGGGTCGAGGCGGGGAAGCGGGGAAGCGCATGGTAGACCCGATCCGAGACGTCGGCCAGCTCAAACAGAACAGCGAGATCGATCCGGGCGAGATAGGCTCTGGCGTTCATCTCGTAGTTGGCACAGACCGCCGGATGCGCCTCCCCAAGAAGGGCGATCGATTTTCCGTCCTTGGTGATCTCGGCGCAGCGGCCGGGATGGAAGGTTGGATGGTCGGTCACCGCCGTGACGTCGTAGTCGACAATTCCAAAGACGTCGAGAAGCTCCTCCACGATGCCCTTGAGGTGATAATAGTCGGCATTTTCCCCGTAGAGCCCCAGCGAAATGGTCAAAAGCTCATGGGGCAGCTCGTCCGGGGTTTCCTTAGGAAGAAACTCCTTGGCCAGCTCAAACAGTGAAGCCGAGGCATTGCGGTTATTGTAGTTGCGGGCCAGCACCTCCATCATCGACGGGAAGACGGTGGTGCGCATGACACTGGTATCCTCGCCGAGCGGATTGAGGATGTTGACGGTGCGGCGAAGCGCGCTGTCGGCGGGGAGGCGAACCTTGTCAAAGATTTTGGGCGAGACAAAGGTGTAGGTGCAGATTTCGCTCATCCCCTGCGCGAGCAGGGTGTTGACAGCGAGCCGCTCAAGCTTCTGCTGCTGGGTAATCATCCCGTAGACGCCGCCTTGAATCGCAGTGGAGGGGATTTTGTTGTAGCCGTAGAAGCGGGCGACCTCCTCAGCGATGTCAACCTGATGAAGCACATCGCTGCGCCAGGAGGGAACGATGATTTCATCGCCTTCCATCGCAAAGTCGAGGTTCAGCAGGGTCTTGACCATCTGCTCGCGGCTCACCTTGATGCCGAGGAAGCGGTTGATCCATTCGGCGTCGAGTTTGATGCGGGTGGGGATGTGGCTGGTCGCATCAATATCGATAACGCCATTGACCGGCTCTCCCGCGCCGAGCAGAACAACCAGCTCGCAGGCGCGGTCGGCGGCGGTACGGCAGATCGCCGGATCAAGCCCCTTTTCAAACCGTCCCGATGCCTCGGTGCGCATGCCGAGCTTGCGGGCGGTGGTACGAACCGAGCTGCCGAGGAAATTGGCCGACTCAAATACGACGGTAACCGTGTCGTCATGGATGCCGGAGCTTTCGCCACCCATGACGCCCGCGACCGCCGAGGGCTTTTGGGCGTCGGCGATGACCAGCATCTCGGGGGAGAGAGCCCGTTCGACGCCGTCGAGCGTCTCGAGCGTCTCACCGGCCACGGCGTTGCGGATCACCAGCTTGCCGCCCGCGACACAGTTGATGTCAAAGGCGTGCATCGGCTGGCCATACTCGAGCATGACATAGTTGGTGATGTCGACGATGTTGTTGATCGGCCGGACGCCCGACGTGCGCAGCCGCTCCCGCATCCAGAGGGGGGAGGGGGCGATCTTGACGTTGGTCACCGCTCTGGCAACATAGCGGGGGCAGAGGGTGGGGTTTTTGACCTCGACCGAGAGCATCCCGCCCAGATTTCCGCTGCCCTCGGGCAGCTTCGGCTCGGGAAGGCGAAGCGCGGTGCCGAAGGTGGCCGCCGCCTCGCGGGCAAGACCAACGACCGACAGGCAGTCGGGACGGTTGGGGGTGATCTCAAATTCGACGACGGTATCGTTGAGATGCATCGCCTCACGGATGTCCTGGCCGAGCGTGCAGGGCTCGTCAAGCACCCAGATGCCGTCCTCGATCGCATTGGGAAAGTCGTGAACGGTGAGCCCAAGCTCGGAAAGGGAGCAGAGCATCCCCTGACTTAGCTCGCCGCGCAGCTTGGAGCTCTTGATTTTGTGGCCGCCGGGCAGAACTGCGCCGTGGGTCGCGACCGGGATCACATCGCCTTCCTTGAGGTTCTGCGCGCCGGTGACGATCTGGAGCTGTTCGGGCTCCCCCACGTCGATCTGGCAGATCACCATATGATCCGAATCGGGATGGGGGACGATCGAGAGCACTTTTCCGACGACAACCTTTTTGATCTCCTCGCCCTCGACGGTGTAGCCCTCGACCTTCGAGCCGGACATGGTCATCGCCTCGGCAAACTCCCTAGGGGTGATGTGGTCGGGAAGGGTGGTATAATCAGACAGCCATCTCATTGAAAGATCCATGATTCATTTGCCTCCTTTTCTTAAAACTGGCTCAGGAACCGCAGGTCGTTCTCAAAGAGCAGCCGCAGATCGTCGATGTTGTATCTTCTCATGGCGACACGCTCAAGGCCCATACCGAGCGCAAAGCCGCTGTAGACCTCGGGATCGATACCGCCGTTTCTCAGCACCTGGGGATGAATCATGCCGCAGCCGAGCAGCTCAATCCAGCCTTCGCCCTTGCAGAGGCGGCAGCCCTCGCCGTGGCAGCTAAAGCACATGATGTCCATTTCGGCCGAAGGCTCGGTGAACGGGAAGTGGTGCGGCCGAAAACGGGTGACGGTATCCTCGCCGTAGAGCCGCTTGGCGAAAACGTCAAGCGTTCCCTTGAGGTCGGACATCGTGATGCCCTTGTCGATGACCATCCCCTCAAGCTGATGAAACAGCGGGGAGTGGGTGGCATCGACCGCGTCGGAGCGGTAGACCTTGCCGGGCGCGATGATGCGGATGGGGGGCTTGCGATTTTCCATCGTGCGAATCTGCACCGGAGAGGTCTGGGTGCGCAG
>CAZVAV010000156.1:0-5521 GCA_964625135.1 uncultured Oscillospiraceae bacterium
GCTCTCTCGCTGAAAAGACAGCGGAGCAGCTACGCGCCGGGAAACGGATTCTCGTGTTTGACGCAATCACCGACGCGGACACGCAGGTTATTTTAAAAACGCTCTTTCCGATCTACCCCAAGGTCTTCTGGACCGGATCCCTTGGGATTGGAAGCGGACTGGCTACCTACCTGTTCGGAAAATCCCAGCCCGCCGCCCTTTCTCCGCGCTCGCCGCGCTGTGTCTGCTTTTGCGCCTCTGCCTATGAGATGGCGGCCAGACAGATCGAACGTTCCCGGAAAAACGGTCTTGCGGTTGTCGAACTGAGAGTGGATGAGCTGATCGACGGAAATTCCGGCTCGTTGCAACGGGCGGTTGATGCAATGCTCACCGCAAATCACACCCAGAACACCCTGCTGCTGCCCCAGCCCGGCCGATACAGCCGCCAGCCGGGTGTCAGCGGGCGAATCATCGAAGCAATGGCCGAAGCCGCGAGACGGATTTGCACCACCGCGACGTTTGACCGTCTCGCGGTGATCGGCGGCGAAACTGCCCAGTCGGTATTCCAGACGCTGGGGGTCAATCGCCTGCGGCTGACCGGAAGGCTGGAGGCTGGGGTCGCCGAGGGACAAATTCTTGACGGGATCATCGCGGGCAAAGAATGGGCACTCAAGGGTGGCAGCGTCGGCAGTGTGGATGCACTCGAAAAGATGCTCTGCCGATGGAGCACATAGGAGGATGCAAAATGATGTGGAAGCTTGAATCGATCTATTCCGGCCAGCTTCAGGAGGTGTCCCAATACTCTCGGTTGGTCTACGCTCGTGGCCTTGTTTCGGCGGCGGGCGGCAATATCAGCGCCCGCTGCGGTGAGGGTCTTTTGATCACCGGAAGCAATGTCTCGCTGCGCGCGGTCGATCAAAACGGCGTGGTGCTCTGCACCTGTGACGGCGTGCCCCTCGAAGGGCGCGAGGGGCTTCGTCCCTCCAAGGAGACGCCGTTTCATTCCCGTGTTTATGCCCGGCGCCCCGAGATAAACTTTATTATCCACGCCCACCCGGTACATGCCACCGCCTTTACCCTGCTCGGAAAGGAGCTGCCGATGCTCACCGAATCGGCAAGGATGAAGCTGGTCAACGTCCCGATGATTCCTCGGGGACTTCCCGGCTCCGACGCTTTGGCCGAAACGGTCGCCGAAGCGGTCGTCTCCCATCCGCGATCCAGAGCCTTCCTAATGGAAGGACACGGCGCTCTTCTGCTGGGACAAAACGCCGAAGAAGCCTATTGCCTGCTTGAGCTGCTGGAGGACAGCTGCAAAATTGCCCTGCTTTATGCGTCGGCCACACGATGAGCCGATCGCTTTTCAATGGTTTCGACCCCGTTTCACCACAACGGGGTTGCAATAAAAAGTGTAGACAAGTGAGGAGAAGAAGTATGAATTTCAAAAAAGCTCTTGCCATTCTTTTGGCGGTCTGCGTGACCGGTGTCGTTGCAGGCTGTGGCAATTCCAGCTCCAGCGCTCCGGCAGCCTCCACAGAGGGTCCTGCCGCTCCCTCGGCCGCGCCGGTGGTCTTTACCGTAACTGCCGATGTGACCGGCGCCCGGGCTCCGTACGTCGATCGCTTTGCCGAGCTGATCAAGGAGAAGACCGACGGCCGCTATCAGGCTGATGTCATTGCCGCCGCTTCGCTGGGCAATGCGGCGGACATGGCGCAGATGCTCCAGATGGGTACCCTTGATGTTCTAATGAGTGACGATATGTCGATGGACGGCGTTCTCAACGGAGCGCTCGGCTTCGCTTGGCTGCCCGGTCTTGTCGCCGACTATCAGGAGGCGGACGCATACTACACCCACGGCTGGATTTCCAAGAAGGTCTCTGAGGTTATGGAGAAGAATAATCTGATCCGAATTTCTTCCTTCTGCAACGGCTTCCGGCAGGTGGGCAACATCAAGCGGCCGATCACCGAAATGAACGACCTGAAGGGCCTCAAAATCCGCACCCCCTCGGTTGAGTCGATTGTTTCGTTCTACGAGAAGTGCGGCGCGCTGCCGGTAATGATCTCGGGCTCCGAGGTGCTGTCCGCATTGCAGACCGGCACCGTCGACGGACTGGATAATGCTGTCTTCAACTATGTCAATCAGGGCATCACCGATGTCATCACTCAGATTTGTACCATCAATTACTGCTACTCCGGCGGTTGCTTCATTGCCGGGCCCGATTTTTGGAGCAAGATCACCCCAGAGGATCAGGCGATCTTCAGGGAGTGCGCCCAGATCGCCTCGGATGAGTTCACCGAATACTTCCGCAATGAGACCCAAAGCCTGACCCAAAAGGGAATCGACAACGGGCAATGGCAGGTTACCGAGCCGTCCGATGCCATGAAGGCGGAGCTCCAGAAGATTTACGCTGAAATCTGGAAGGAATCCTATGACAAGTACGGCGCCGAGATTATGGATCCGATCATGAGTGGCGAGTACAAAACCCTTTCGTAAGCCTGCCCCTTTCCGACAAAAGAGAGGTCACGCAGAAAACCGGGGGCAAAGCGCGTTTGCCCCCGGTTTTCTGGTTGATGCACGCTTTTATAAAGCGGCAGTCCGTTTGGGAGGACATCTTTATATGAAATCAAATTCTATTGTCCAGAGGACGCTTGGAAAAACCAACGGCCTAATGAACCGGACTGAGGTATTTCTGATGGCATCCTGTACCTTGGCACTGGTGGCGGTCATCTTTATTGAGGTAATCTGCCGCTACATGCTCTTTATTTCCACCGCTTGGGCGGAGGAGCTTTCCCGCTATCTCTTCATCTGGCTGACCTACATCGGCTCGGCCTATGCGCTTGACGAGGGCGGTCATATCGAAATCGACGTCTGTAAGCAGCTGCTTGAAAAGATCAACAAGCCCGAGACTCGTGAAAAAGCGCTGCGCGCACTTGAGACCGCCGCACTGCTTTCCACGGCGGCCTTCCTGATCCTCTTCGGGAAAATCTTTTGGGACTACATGATTAAAATCTGGGCAACCACCCAGACCTCTCCCACCATGCGTATTCCGATGGGGTATGTCTACCTGCCTGTTTTTGTCGGCAACACCATGGGAATCCTTCACTGCCTTTACCACCTCTATCATAACGCCTTTGGCATCCCCAAGGATCGCTGACTGCGGCGTCCGTATCATAGAAATGGAGTGAGTTTATGTCAGCGTTATCCGCGCTCTTGCTGTTTATCCTCTCATTTATGGTCGTCGCGATGCTGCTTAAAATGCCGGTCTCGTATGCGCTGGGCTTTTCTTCCCTGCTGGTACTGGCCTTCAGCGGCAAAAACACGGTCACCATCGCACAATATTCCTTTGCCGGGCTGGACAGCTTTGCCCTGCTTGCCATTCCGTTTTACATTTTTGCCGGGGTGCTTATGGAGTACAGCGGCATCTCCCGGATGCTGATCGACTGGATCAAATCCTTTGTCGGGAGAATTCGCGGAGCCACCGGCATCATTACCATCATGGCCTGTATGGCCTTTGGCGTCCTGACCGGCTCGGCTATGGCAACCATCAGCGCCATCGGCAAAATTATGGTTCCTGAAATGGAAAATGACCACTATCCCCGCGGTTATATTTCGGCTTTGCTCGCCGCCACCTGCTTTTTGGGTATTCTGATCCCGCCCAGCGTCCCCGGCATCATGTATGCCCTGGTATCGGGCGCCAAAATCTCAGATGTCTGGATGGCGACCATCGGCCCGGCCTTTCTCTTCGCGATTGGTTACCTCGTCATCAACTACGTCCGTGTGGGCCGAATCGAGACCAAGATTGCCAAGCAATCGCTTCCCGTGGGAGAGCAGCTGGTCGCAATGGCTAAGAATACCTTTCTGGCGTTTCCCGCTCTGCTGATGCCGATCATCATCTACGGCTGCATCTATGGCGGCGTCTGCACCGTGACCGAGGCCGGGGCGCTCAGCGCGGTCTACGGCATCGTCTACTTCCTTATCGTCAAGCTCTCGAAGCGTCGAGCCATCCCAGTTTCACTCTGGAAATGCTGCGCCATCGCCGGTCTTTCGACCGCGACCATCGGCCTGCTCAACGCGTTTTCTACCGTTGCGGGCAAGGCGATGACCCTGACCGGCATCTCAAACTTTCTCTCCAGCGCCATTACCGAAAACATCCAAAGCAAATTCTGGTTCCTGATCATGCTCAATGTCCTGTTTCTTTTCATGGGAACCTTTATGGATATCAACGCGACCATCCTTATCATGACCCCTCTGCTTCTGCCGGTCGCGCAGACCTACGGCATTTCCGCGGTGCATTTTGGAACGATCCTGATTGTCAACATGTGCGTCGGCTTCCTGACGCCTCCCTTTGCGGTGGGCATCTTCGTTTCCTCCAAGATCGCCAATGCAAGCTTCGGTGAAACGGTGCGTGAGGCGTTGCCCTTTATGGGGGTCGGATTCGTTGCCATCGTAATCACCACCGCCTTCCCCGGCTATGTGGATTTCTTTGTCCACCTGTTCACCTGATGCCGCGCGAACAAATTAATTTCGCCGTCTTCCGCCTCTATGCAATGACCTACCTTAACGCGGTATGGTATTTTCGCCCGGGCAGGATTCTACTTATTTTGCTAAAGGAGACTTTTTTATGGCTTTTCTGGGAAAAGAAATTCGGTTAAACCGTCTGATGCCGGAGGGTGACGGCCTGTATCTCGGCCTAACGGTTGGTCACGCGATGGCGCGGGGGGTAATCCGCGGACTTGATACGATTGACGACACCCTTCAAAAGATGGTTGCCGGTGGCCCAAACGCAATCACCATGCATAAAGGAATTGCTGAAAACTGCTTTGCCCCCTATGCGGGCAAGGTGCCATTGGTTCTGAAATGCAGCACCTTCTCCCCCTACCAGCCGGACTGCGATGTCATTGTTGCCGATGTCGAGGAAGGGGTGCGGATGGGCGCCGACGCAATTTCAGTCGGCTGCATCGTGGGCGGGGACAACCAGCCTGGCCAGATCCACAATCTTTCTAAATTTGCCAAGGCTGCCGCTTCGGCTGGGATGCCATTGATTTCCCACATCTATCCACGCGGAAATCTGATTCCTGCCGGGGAGCGCTACGCGTGGGAAAATGTGCTGTACGCCGCCCGGGTTGCGGCAGAGCTGGGGGTGGATTTAATCAAGACCAACTACCCCGGTAACCGCTCGGATTTTGAAAAAGTGGTTGCCGGAACCCCCACCCGAGTGTTGGTTGCCGGAGGCGAGGTTGGCAACGACGTTATCAGCTATCTGCAAATGGCGCGCGATGTCATTGACGCGGGCGGCAAGGGAATCACCTTCGGACGGGTCATCTTCCAGTACAAAAATCCCCCCGCTTTTATTAAAGCGCTCTATAAGATCATCCATGAAAACAGCTCGGTCAAAGAAGCGATGCAGTATATGGCCGATCTGGAGCATTTATGATTGAGGTGCAATATGCTTTCATTTGATCAAACCAAGCCCAATGACGCGACGGCCTTCGGACGGGCGACGGTCTATAAGTACGCCAGCGGATACGGCTCAATGACAGGCGTC
>CAZVAV010000157.1:0-5504 GCA_964625135.1 uncultured Oscillospiraceae bacterium
TGTCTGGTTATGGCTGTAACCCGCGATAGGCAGGTCTATTCCTCACCCGGATTTTGGGAGCGCTTTACTGTCAACCCGGAAAAAAGCCAATATACCTTCCATAAAAATTGAGCTGTTACAGGAGGGCGAAGATGCAGGAGTTTTCCAAACGACGCCCCGCCTACCGCATTGCGTTGCTCGGACTGATGCTTGCCCTCGCGCTGGTGCTCTCTTTTTTTGAGTCGATGCTTCCCGCCCTGCCTTTTCTTCCGGTCGGGGTGAAGCTGGGGCTTTCCAATATCGTGACCATGTACTGTCTCTTCTTTTTGGGGGCAAAGCCGGCGCTTGCCGTGGCGGTTCTCAAAGCGCTTTTTGTCCTGCTTACCCGGGGCCCGATCGGTGCGCTGATGAGTCTGGCGGGTGGGCTGCTGTCGGTGAGCGTTATGCTGCTCTGTCGGCGAACTTTTTCGCTGGGGGAGCGGCTGACCAGCATCATCGGGGCGATTGCGCATAATCTGGGACAGCTTTTCATGGCCGGACTGCTGCTACGGTCGGCCTATGCCTTTTATTATTTTCCGGTGATGATCCTTTCGGGGGTTCTGATGGGGCTGCTCACCGGTCTTCTTCTACGGTTCGTTATGCCGTACCTGCGTAAAGCGGATGCGGCGTTTAAATAACACTTTTTTGTATTGGGGGAAACACAAGTGTCTATCAAGAGACTCAGCGGTGCTCATGTGCCACATTACAAGAACACCGCCGCATGCGCTCCAGTGCGCATGCCCACTCCCGCCAAGGTGACCATTCCGATGGGAATGCACATTGGTGCGCCCTGTACGCCGGTTGTCAAGGTTGGCGACCTCGTCAAGGTCGGTCAGGTCATCGGCGAGGCCGCGGGCTTCGTCAGTGTTCCGGTTCATGCAAGCGTCTCGGGTAAGGTCACCGCGCTGACCGAGATTCAGGTTGCTAACGGCTCCTTTGCCAAGGCTGTCGTCATCGAGGCAGACGGCGAGCAGACGATCAGCGAGACGGTTGTTCCGCCGGTTGTCGAGACCTATGAGCAGTTCACCGCGGCTGTCCGTGCAAGCGGACTGGTGGGCCTGGGCGGCGCGGGCTTCCCGACCACCGTCAAGCTCAGCGTCAAGGATACCAGCAAGATCGAGTATCTGCTGATTAACGGCGCAGAGTGCGAGCCCTACATCACCTCGGATACCCGAACCATGCTCGACGACGCCGACCATATTATCAACGGCGCGATGCTGATCCGCAAGTTCACAGGGGTCAAGAACATCCCGATTATCATTGAGGACAACAAGCCCGAGGTCATCGAGCTGTTCCGCAAGAAGACCGCCGACATCGAGGGCTTTACCGTCGAGGCAATGCCCGCCATCTACCCGCAGGGCGGTGAAAAGGTTCTGATTCATAACGTGACCGGGCGTGACGTACCCGAGGGGAAGCTCCCGCTCGACGTGGGCTGCATTGTCATCAACTGCACCACCCTCGCCTTTATTTCCAAGTACATCGAGACCGGTATGCCGCTGATTGAGAAGTGTGTCACCGTTGACGGCTCGGCGGTTGCCAATCCCATGAACGTGATTGCCCCGATCGGCGTCGCGCTGGCCGATATCTTTGCCTTCTGCGGCGGCTATAAGGCCGAGCCGAAGAAGATTCTCTACGGCGGGCCGATGATGGGCATCGCGGCACCCGACGATTCGGTGCCGCTCCTGAAAAACAACAACGCGGTTCTCGCCTTTGCCGAGCGCGAAGCCACGCTGGCTGCCACCACCGCCTGCATCAAGTGCGGACGCTGCGCCGCCGCCTGCCCGGCACAGCTGATGCCGATGCAGATTGAGCGAGCCTACAAGCTCAAAAATGTCGATGAACTGAATAAGCTCAAGGTCATGCTCTGCATGGAGTGCGGCTGCTGCTCGTTCGTATGTCCGGCGAAACGCGAACTCGTTCTGGTCAACAAGCTGTCCAAGGGGATGGTCAGAGCGGCATCGCAGAAAAAGTAAGGGGTGAACACAGTTGAGTAATCCAATGATTATAACCTGCTCTCCGCACATTCGCGACAATGATTCGACCCGGTCGATCATGCGCGACGTGCTCATCGCGCTTGCCCCCGCGCTGGTTGCTTCGTTCCTGGTTTTCGGGGTCGACGCGCTGCTGCGGGTGGCGGTTTGCGTCCTCTTCGCGGTCGGCTCGGAATATCTTTTTGAGCGCGCCTGCGGCCGTGCGATCACCGTCGGCGACCTGTCCGCCGCTGTCACCGGCGTGCTGCTTGCCTTTAACCTTCCGCCTCAGCTTCCGCTGTGGATGGCCGCGTTCGGCGCGATCGTCGCCATTGTGGCGGTTAAGCAGCTGTTTGGCGGCATCGGGCAGAACTTTGCAAACCCTGCGATCACCGCGCGTATCGTGCTGCTGATCTCGTTTGCCGGCCCGATGACCACCTGGGTGATCCCCGACACCGTTTCGGGCGCAACCCCGCTGTCGCTGATCGCCTCGGGTGAGCTGGAGAAGCTTCCTTCGGTGACCTCACTGTTCTTGGGCACCATCGGCGGCTCGCTCGGTGAGACCAGCGCGCTGGCTCTGCTGCTTGGCTTTGCCTACCTGCTTTACCGCAAGGTCATTACATGGCACATCCCGGTGTTCTTTGTCGGTACTGTGTTCATTCTGACCACCCTGCTCGGGCAGAGCGGCGTCACCCACATCCTCGCGGGCGGCCTGATGCTCGGCGCGATCTTTATGGCGACCGACTACAGCACCTCCCCGCTGACCGTCAAGGGTCAGATCATCTACGCGATCGGCTGCGGGCTGATCACCGTTCTGATCCGGGTTTACGGCAACTATCCCGAGGGTGTTTCGTTTGCGATTCTTCTGATGAACATCGTTGCGCCGCATATCACTAATCTTACGCTGAATAAGCCCCTGGGAGGTGCCTCGAAATGAGCAATGCAAAGAATGATTTCGTACTCCCGATCGTCGTCCTGACCGTCATCTGTATTGTTGTATCGACGGCGCTCGCCTTTACCCAGCAGACCACCGCTCCGATCATCGAGGCGGCCGAAAAGGCGGCGGCTCAGGCTGCCGAGCTCGAGGTTCTGCCCTCTGCCGACAGCTTTGAGCAGGTGCAGCTTGCAGAGCTGCCCGCAGGAGTGACCGAGGCTTACAAGGCGGCCAACGGCGCGGGCTTTGTCTTCATGGTTGAGGGAAAGGGCTACGGCGGCACCGTCAAGGGCATCGTCGGCATCGGCTCGGACGGCACGATCACCGGCTCCAAAATTCTCTCCCATTCCGAGACGGCCGGACTCGGCTCCAAGACCGCCGAAGAGCCGTTCCAGAGCCAGTTCCCTGGCAAGGATTCCTCGCTGTCGGGGGTGACGGTGGTCGGTGGCGCTTCGATCTCCTCGAGATGCTTTATCGGCATGGTCAAACAGGCGTTTGACGCCTATGCCATTGTGAAGGGGGCTTAAACGCTATGTCTAAACTTTCCACGCTTACCAACGGATTTATTAAAGAGAACCCGGTTCTCGTGCTGGTGCTCGGCACCTGCCCGACGCTGGCGACCAGTACCTCTGCCACCAATGCGATCGGCATGGGTATCGCTGCCACCGTCGTTCTGATCTGCTCGAATATTGCGATTTCGCTGTTGCGCAAGGCCATTCCCGATAAGGTTCGTATCCCCTGCTACATCGTTGTCATCGCCGGCTTCGTCAGCGTGGTGCAGATGCTTGTCAAAGCGTACGCGTCCGACCTCGACAAGGCGCTGGGCATCTATCTGCCGCTGATCGTCGTGAACTGCATCATCCTTGGCCGCGCCGAGATGTTCGCGGCGAAAAACGGTCCGCTCGATTCGGCGCTCGACGGCATTGGTATGGGCGTCGGCTTTACCATCGCGCTGCTGCTGATGGCCACCCTGCGTGAAATTCCCGGCGCGGGCAGCTGGTTCGGCATGACGCTGATCCCTGAGAATTACCACATCTCGATCATGACCATGGCTCCCGGCGGATTCTTTGTTTTCGGATGCCTGATCGCGCTGGTCAACAAGATCACCAAGGGCAAGGCGATCAAGAAAAAGGAATTTGGCTGCAAGCCGCTCGGCGAAGAGGGCTCACAAGCCGCGAAGGGAGGCTGCTAATCGATGAAGGAATTTGCTATCATCATCATGAGCGCCGTGCTCGTGAACAACTATGTCCTTGCCAAGTTTCTCGGAATCTGCCCCTTCCTTGGCGTTTCCAAAAAGCTTGATTCGGCCTGCGGCATGTCGATCGCTGTTATCTTCGTCATGCTGCTCGCTACCGCCGTGACCTGGCCGATCCAGATTTATCTGCTCGATCCTCGGGATATGGGCTATCTGCAAACGATCGTTTTTATCCTGGTCATTGCCGCGCTGGTGCAGCTCGTTGAGATTATCCTCAAGAAGTATGTCCCCGCCCTGCATGCCAGCCTCGGCATCTATCTGCCACTGATTACCACCAACTGCGCCGTGCTCGGCGTAACGGTGCTCAACATCGACAGCGGCTATGGCTTCGCCCAGTCGATGGCCAACTCGTTTGGCTCCGGTCTCGGCTTCTTCCTCGCGATGGTTCTCTTCTCGGGCGTTCGTTCCCGTATCGAGGGCTGCGAGACCCCCAAATCGTTTGAGGGGCTTCCGATCACCCTGATCGCTGCTTCGATCACCTCGGTTTCCTTCATGGGCTTTGCCGGTGTGGTGGAAAACCTGTTCAAATAAGTTAGAATGGAGATGAAACTATGAGTGGAATCGTTTTGGCGGTTGTCGCCGTCTCGGTGATTGGGTTGATCTCCGCCGTGGTTCTGTCGGTTGCCTCCAAGGTAATGGCCGTGCCGGTGGATGAGCGCTTCGGCCCTGTCCGTGAATGTCTCCCCGGCGCCAACTGCGGCGCCTGCGGTTATGCAGGCTGCGACGCCTACGCCCAGGCACTGATCTCCGGTGAAGGCGTTAAGACCAATCTCTGCGTGCCCGGCGGCGCTGCCGCCGCGCAGGGCGTCAGCGCGGCTCTCGGCGTTGCGGCCGAGGAGGTCGTCCCGATGATGGCGTATGTCCGCTGCAATGGCACCCGAGAGAACACCTCGGTTAAGCAGGAGTACCAGAGCGCCAAGGGCTGCGCCGCCGCCAAGCTGTTTTATGGCGGCGACGGTGCCTGCACCTTTGGCTGCATGGGCTTTGGCGATTGCGCCGCGGTCTGCCCCAAGGCTGCCATCGACGTCGTCAATGGCGTCGCAAAGGTCGATCCCGAGCTTTGCATCGGCTGTGCCATGTGCTCGAAGGTTTGCCCGAATCATATCATCGATATGATTCCCTGCGCCTCCAAGGTTGTGGTTACCTGTAGCTCGAAGGCGAAGGGCGCGGTCGCGATGAAGGCCTGTAAGGCCAGCTGCATCGGCTGCAAGAAGTGTGAGAAGGCCTGCCCGAGCGGCGCGATTACCGTGACCGATAACCTTGCATACATCGATCAGTCGAAGTGCACCGCCTGCGGGCTCTGCGCACAGGAATGCCCCAAGAAGTG
>CAZVAV010000158.1:0-5468 GCA_964625135.1 uncultured Oscillospiraceae bacterium
GTTCCTCTAAATTTTTTAGCGGTTCCAGCATAGAGAGATCATCCATCAAACAATGGTAGATGGTTAAATATTTCAGTTGCGTCATCTCTGCCAGTGGCGAGAAGTCCAGAACAGATGAACTCTTCAGTTCGAGAGATTCCAAAGAAGGGAGCTTTGCAAGCGGGGAAAGATTGTTTAGATTGTCGCTATAAAATGCTACCTGACGCAGAGCGGGCAAGCCAGACAGGGCGCTGATGTCTTGCAGATATTCCCCGTCCTTTGTAACTTGAATCCGTAGGGCTTCCAGCGCCGTACAGGCTTCAAGACCATCCAAGGTTTTGCAGGTAAAATCCTCAATGAAAAGCCGCCGCAGTTTTGTTAAGCTGGATAAGTGGCAAAGGCTTCCCGCCTTTGTTCCCGAGCCATATGTAAGCAATTCCAGTTTCGGGAAGTTTCCTATTTCCTGTTCATCTGCCACACTGTTAAACGCAAGCTCTTCCAACTGCTGGGCGATTGGGTAAAGGGGGGATAGGCTGACCTCATCATAGAGCAGAGCAAGCTTGCGAAGTTTCGGAAGGCGGCACAGACCGGAAATATCATATTCTCTTTTCAGTGTGACTTCTTCTAAAGAATCCGGCCACTGGCTTATAAATGGACGGCTGATAAACTGTGGAAGGACGAGCTGTTTCAGATTCCGAAAGAGGTGCAGATTCGGCAGGAGGACGGTAAGTGCGGCAGGGTCAAGCACAGCCACGCAATCCCCCTCCATGCCTTGATCGTAAATCATGTTGGTTTCATTGATGGTTCTGACACTGGCGCAGATGTCCTCCAAACTGGATACCAAGCCTTTGGTTGGCATACTGATGCGGTAGTCGATGATCTCCCGAAACTCTTTTTCCAGATAAATCCTACGCTTGTCCATACCTGTAACAACCTTTCCATTTCAAATATTTATAGAGAAATCCTCATGGCTAACAGACTGCTAACCACGAGGATTACCTATCAACAATATCTGATATATCCTAAAATCAAGCACTTCCATGAAGAACCTCATTTCATGATATAACTGTTTTGGCATGGATGACAAGAACGATGCTTCTGTCATCCATGCCTAACCTGTCCATTCAAGAGGGTATAGCACCTCCTGCTATTATATGGGTGTGCTTTGAAATCAGGCTGTTTCCAGCTCCTTTTTGCGCCGCTCATACTGCTCCCGTGTGAGCTTTCCGCTCTCGAAAGCATTCTTCGCAATCAGACGCTTTATAACCCGCTCTGTATTTTTGCGGGATTCTGCTTCTGGGGTATAGGCAAAGGGCTTTTCTGATGTTGTCATTTTCGTTTCCTCCTTCAAAATTTCGATTATGCGACAGCGCTTTTCAAGAGCTGCTTTCTGGCGTATTCGTACATGGTTTTGGTAATTAAGCCTTTGCTGTACAGCGTGTCATTCACTTGCAGTTTGGCAGCCTGTTCTAATTGCTTGACCGCCTGTTCATTCAGCTTTGTCTTTGAATCAACCTGTGTCATGTCATTTTCTCCAATTCGTCGATAGTCAACAATAATATACATTTTGTATTTCTTGTTGCTACCTTCTTAAGAAAATGGGGTTCCGACACTTTCAGGTGAAAAATCTCATAAAGCTTTTGAGCGATTCGTCACGTTTTTTGTTTTTCTAAAAATCCGGTTTGCGCTGTAATTTCATTCACATTATAAAAATGATCGGCACGAGCGTATATTTGTCTTTTTGGGCACAGTTCATTTTACTTTCATGCACTTGCAAATCGCTCAAATAATAAAATAAATTGGAGACGATTATCTCCAATTTTAAGGATATTATTATTTATTTCATTATGATATACTTTAGGAAACTGACATCGGGAGGGATACGCTATGACAGCGAAAGAGCGGGCAGCGGCATTAAACTTCGGAGACTTACTAAAGCACTACACAACGGCATGGGCCAAAAAACTTACACAGGATACAGGCAAAAAAGTAAAGCCACCAGAAGTCTATCGAAGAGTAGGAAAGGAACTTGGCATCACGACCGACACGCTTTACAAATATGCGAGAAACGAATCTATCCCCGGTTTGGATTATGCCTATCGTATTGCGAGGTGTCTTGATTTTCGTTTGGATGAACTGTCAAGCTATGCCGAACGTGCCATGAAACCTCAGCATTTGGAAAACTATCCCTCACACTATCTTCTTGAACAAGCCATAAAAATTGCAACCGCTCAAGACTTTGACGTGATGCAATTTCAGAAGCAAAAGATTCTTGATTTGGTATCAAGTTATTGCCAAACCGCTGTCACCCTTAAAAATGATGATCTACTCAAAGAGATTGCCTGCGTCTACGCAAAAGAGCAGTTGTCTTATGATGGCGAACAACAAGAAAACTTCCGCGCTTTGATGGAGCAATTTCAGCAAAACATTGAACAGCTATGCAATACGTGGAAAAGCACCTTGGAATTAATATCTTCCCAATCTCAAGGTTCTTTTGAATCCAACCTGTTCAATCTTTTGGACGATCAGGACACAGCAGAAGAGGACAAGCCTGACTAGGCCTGTCCTCTTCTGCTATCAAAATATCATGTATGTTTCGATGTCGTAGGTCAACAAATAGTTGGGCAGTACCGAATCCACGTTGCGAAGCTGTTCTAAACTGGTTTTCCCTGCATATAATGTAATGTAGCCAGACGGCGGGCGGTGACTTCTGCTTTTCAAATAACCTCTGTTCTGCCATGGTCTTCTGAATTGACGGCGCAGAAGCGCGCAGTCGCACTCCATATCTTCCGCCCTGCTTGATGATCTCGGGTTCCTCCAGCGAGAGCTGCTCGATGGTCGGCATGACGATGCCATAGCCGGTCGCCTCGACCTCCTCCAGCGCGTTGCGGTACCGCTCGTGCTCCTTTTTGATGGCCGCGAGCTGGATCATCACCGGCATCAGATCGGTGTCGTCCTTGACCTCAATTCCTGTCGCTTCGCCGATAACCCGATAGAAGAGTGCGGGGTCAACGGTGACGCGGGCTCTCGCGCTGCCACTGCCGAAATCAATTTTGGCCAGTGAGAAGCTTTCGAGATATTCGCAGTCGGGCAGGGAGGAGAGACGGTCGTTTAGCTCGCGCATTTTGCTGATGCCGAAGGCGGCCTGACGTACCGATGAGTAGAGCGACTTTTTCAGCCAATGCCCCGGCTCAAGCGCGACAATCCAGCGCGGAATTTCGATGGCGATCTCGCGCAGCGGGAACTGGTAGAGAACGCTTTGCAAAATCTGGGCGATGCCGTCGGTGTCAAGATCGAGACAGCTGAGCGGGGTGACGGGCACCTCGTATTCCTGTTCGAGCTTTGCAGCGAGCTCCCTTGCGGAGGGGGCGTCCGGGTTAACGCAGTTGAGCACCACCGCAAACGGCTTGCCGATGCCTTTCAGCTCATCGATGACCCGCTTTTCAGCGGCGGCATATTCGGCGCGGGGAATCTCTGAGATGGATCCGTCGGTGGTAACCACCAGACCGATGGTGGAATGCTCATTGATGACCTTGGAGGTGCCGACCTCAGCGGCCATGTTGAACGGAACCTCCTGATCGAACCAAGGGGTCATCACCATCCGGGGCTGGTCGTTTTCGATGTAGCCAAGCGAGGATGGAACGATATAGCCGACGCAGTCGATCAGCCTCACGTTGCAGTGGGACTGGTGATCGACGCTGATCCTGACCGCTTCCTCGGGAACAAACTTGGGCTCGGTGGTCATGATGGTACGCCCGGCTGACGACTGAGGCAGCTCATCGGTCGCGCGATCCCGCCAGGCGGGGTCCTCAATGTTGGGCAGCACCATCTTTTCGATGAAGCGCTTGATCAGGGTTGATTTTCCGGTGCGTACCGGGCCGACAACGCCGATGTAGATATCTCCACCGGTTCGCCGGGCGATGTCCTCATAAATATGGCTGTTCTTCTGTTCCATCTGTCATTCCCCCCTCTCGCAGGCAGTTGGAAGCATCAGCGGAGTATCTGTCTCGAGCGTTTCCTCGGTGAGGTCGTTGTCGGCCATCACCTGCCCGGGCAGCGCGCCATAGCGCTTGGCGATCTCCCATACCGATTCTCCGGCGGCCGCGTAGTAGATCATCAGACCGATTGACCGGTCAACCATTCTAGGATGTTCCTCGTCGACCATCAGGTCGGTGAGAAGCTGGCGGCTTTCAAACTCAATCAGCAGCCCCGAAACAAGTAGCTCGGCCGAGAGCTGTGCCTTGCCCTGCAAAATTGTTCCGGCGCTGGAAAGTACCGTCACATCGGGAAGAAGCTCGCAGCCTGAGGCAGACGGGGGCAGAGCTACCGCAAAATCGCAGCTCTGGGTGGCGCTGTCAAGCCCGAGCTCGCCGCCGACTGTCAGCATGGTAAAGGTGAGCTGACCGGTCAGGGTCGGCGTTCCATCCTCCTCGCGGACGGTCATCGCGCTGGGCGTGGCCCAAACGTCGAGCAGCGATTGGGCTCCCTCGGGAAGTGGCGCCTCACAGCGTATGGCGGCCCGCTCGGCGACTGTTTCACAGCGGCGTGGAATCCGCAGGCTCTTGAGTGTGTTTTCGGTGGGGTAGAGGGTTGAAAAGCTGTCGACCGCCCCGGATAGGATGATGGGGGAGAAGCAGCGCAGCCGCGCGGAGAGCTGTACCTCCAGCCGAACTCCCTCCTCAAATTCGTCGATGCTGCACTCGGCGGTGAGGCAGGAGAGCTGTGCTTCGCAGCGGGTTTCGTCGGTCAGGCCGGGCAGCTCGATCAGCTGGCGGATCGGAAGAGAGTAGTCGCAGTTCTCGAGCGCCCCGGTTTCCACATCAGTTTTGTAGAGCAGATGAACCAGCAGCTCACCCTTAAGTACCGCCCGACCGGCAACCGGACGGCAGTCCTGCACCACCGGACGGCAGTCAACCTGCACCACCTCGGCGGCGGGCTGTTTGCCGACTGCGGTTGAAAGCTGTTCGGCCAGCGAGAAGCGATGGCTCGACTGCCCGTCGAGCTTTGCTCCGGGATACTCGCGGCGCAGCAGCTGGACGCCCTGACCCTCGGCCTGGGTGACCGCATTCTGCTCGGCCGCGTCATAGAGCTTTACCCGCAGCAGCAGCGCTCCGCGCAGGTCGAGCCTGCGCCGGGAGACGGCGCGGTAATTGATCTGCCCCGGCTCGATGGTGACCGAGCAGATCGGCTGCGTGACCTCGCGGGAGAGCTCAAAATTTTTGGGAAAGGGGATTTTGTACTCGGTTTTCCGCATGCCGCCCACCTCACCGATATAGCAGAGTGAGACGGTTGCCATTCCCTCGATGGTGAGGGTCGACTTTCTGGCGGCGCAGTCGCTGCACGACGCCTGCACGCGACAGCAAAGCACCCGCACAATGTCGGGGCAGTAGTCGGGAAGCAGCAGGTCGCATTCAATGGGATATTCCGCCACGGTGTCGAGCAGAAGCTCGCAGACCGCGACCGGCTGTTTTTGCAGCTTCAATTCCATA
>CAZVAV010000159.1:0-5463 GCA_964625135.1 uncultured Oscillospiraceae bacterium
GATCGGACACGACGGTTTCTCCGGCCAAAACCAGAAGGAATCGCTCATCCCAGCTGCCGGACAGATAATCGCGCAGCAGCGAGAGATCGGCGGCGTATTCAAGCATCCCCGCTTCGGTGGGCTGGGGGAAGAGGGTGTTGCGGATGGTACAGGCAACGCCATAGCCGGGGGAAAGCAGCGTACAGTCGCAGTCGAGCATCCAGCGGGGCTCGTCTTCGTTCTCGGAAAAGACGCGGCGATACCGCTCAAGGCTGCCCAGCAGCAGATGGGCGCAGTTGTGGGCGCGGGGAATCACCAGCGGAATCTCTCTGGCGCGCAGATCGACAGCAAGGCACTCACCCACACAGGGCAGTATGTAGTCGTAACCATGCTGCGCCTCAATTCGTTCCTGAAGCAGATCGTTGCCGGGCGAACCGGGCAGAAGCTCCACGTCAATTTCGTGGGGGGAGAGGGAGGCGAGCAGAAACAGCTCGCGGCGAAGGGCGGAACATCCGAACAGCTTGAGTTTCATAGTGATACTCCTTTTGCTAAAGAGCGCGTCGGCTCTTGTTGTTTTCGATGAGAAAAGTGTATAATAAAAGAACGCCACAATCAATGGAATCTTCCCCCATAGCGGCTGAAAACCGGCCTTTGGACAAGATTCCCACACCAGAGTGGAAGGCGCGGGAAGGGCTTTTGGCAGAGGACTGCCAACCCAATTTTTCCTGCCGGAAACTGTCAACATCAGAGGAGAATTTATGACCGGACAACAGATACAAAATTATGACCCGACAGCGCGGGTGCGCGCCATGCTGATCGCCGTCGATACCGGGGAGTACGACGCCGAGACCTCTCTGGCCGAGCTTTCCGAGCTGGCCGATACCGCCGGGGCGGATGTGACGGCGACGATGCTTCAGCGCCGCGATTCCCCCGATCCGGCAACCTGTATCGGAACGGGTCGTCTGGCCGAAGCCGAGCTGACCTGCAAAAACCTTGAGGTTGAGCTGGTCAT
Source organism: uncultured Oscillospiraceae bacterium (assembly GCA_964625135.1). Taxonomy (GTDB): domain Bacteria; phylum Bacillota; class Clostridia; order Oscillospirales; family Ruminococcaceae; genus Yanshouia. Next base: position 992 of record CAZVAV010000159.1, read on the forward strand.
CTTTGACCGGGAGCTGACCGGAAGCCAGACCTCGAATATTGAGGAGGCGCTTGGCTGCCGCGTCATCGACCGCACCACCCTGATTCTCGATATCTTTGCCCAGCGCGCCCGTTCCGCCGAGGGACGGCTTCAGGTTGAGCTGGCTCAGCAGAAATATCGTCTGCCCCGCCTGACCGGCAAGGGAATCGCGCTCTCCCGGCTTGGCGGCGGAATCGGCACAAGAGGGCCGGGTGAAAGCAAGCTGGAAACCGACCGGCGGCATATTCGCAGGCGGATTACCGCGCTGGAGCACCAGCTCGAGGAGCTTGCCCACCGCAGGGAGCTGATGCGCTCCCGCCGGAAAAAGGACGACGTCACCTGCGTGGCGATCGTGGGGTACACGAATGTGGGCAAGTCGACCCTCCTGAACGCGCTGACCGACGCGGGGGTGCTCGCCGAGGATATGCTCTTTGCAACGCTCGATCCCACCGCGCGGGCGCTGCGTCTTCCCGATGGGCGGCAGGTCATGCTGATTGACACGGTCGGCCTGGTGCGCAGGCTGCCGCACCTGCTGGTCGAGGCGTTTCGCTCGACCCTTGAGGAGGCCGCCAGCGCCGATCTGATCCTGAACGTCTGCGATATCTCGGCTCCCGACGCCGCCGAGCAGATTGCGGTTTCTACCGAGCTGCTCGGAGAGATCGGTGCACAGGCGGTTCCGATGCTCCACATTTTAAATAAGTGCGACAAGCTTTCGACCCTGCCGGCGGCGCTTGGGCGGGACAATTGTCTGATTTCGGCCAAAACCGGGGTGGGGCTTGATCTGCTGCTCGAGCGGGTCGCTTCGATCCTTACCCCGACCCATACGCGGATGAAGCTGCTGATTCCCTACGAGCAGGGAGCGCTGACAGGGGAGGTGCGGGCGCGGGGGACCATCTTCTCCGAGGAGTTTTTGCCCGAGGGGGTGCTGCTGGACGCGATGGTCGAAAACCGCATCCTTGCAGAATGTGGAAGGTTTATCTACCAGTCCAACCAATAACCGTTAAATTTTAACAGAAAGCCCTTGTTTCTTTCTAGCGATGTATGGTAATATGAATAAGATAACAGCCCGTCCCTGACGGTGCTGCAACTGATCTACAGGGAGGCTCACACATGCAAAAGGTTGGAATTACCGAAACAGTTCTCAGAGACGCACAGCAGTCGCTGATTGCTACGCGTATGCCCTATTCCGATTTTGAAGGAATTCTGAAAACCATCAACGAGGCCGGATACTATTCGGTGGAATGCTGGGGCGGCGCCACCTTCGATACCTGCCTGCGCTATCTCGATGAGGATCCGTGGGAGCGGCTGCGCAAGATGCGCAAGGCGCTGCCCGATACCAAGCTACAGATGTTGCTGCGCGGGCAGAATCTGCTTGGCTACAAGCCCTATCCCGACGATGTGGTCGAGAAGTTTGTAGAGCTTTCAATCAAAAACGGCATCGATATCATCCGGATCTTCGACGCCCTCAACGATCCCCGCAACCTTGAGGTCGCGGTCAAGGCGACCAAGAAGTTCGGCGGCACCGCGTCGGGAACCATCTGCTTTACCATCAGCCCGGTACACACCCATGAAAAGTATATCGAGCTGGGCAACCAGCTGCGGGACATGGGCTGTGATTCGATCTGCATCAAGGATATGGCCGGTATCATGGGCCCGCAGGAGGCCTATGATCTGGTTCGCGCACTGAAGGAAAATGTCAAGCTGCCCATCGCGATCCATACCCACAGCACCACCGGCCTCGCGCCGCTGACCCTGCTCAAATCGGTCGAGGCGGGCGCCGACATCATCGACACCGCGATTTCGAGCATGTCGGGCGGCTCGAGCCAGTATGCCACCGAGAGCATGGCCTACTCGCTGCGCCAGCTCGGCTATGACCTGAAGGTCGACGACAAGAAGCTCAAGGAAATTGCCGATTTCTTTGCGCCCATCCAGAAGAAGGGAATCGATTCCGGCCTGCTTGATCCGTTCGTTCTCGGCACCAAGGCCGGCGCACTGGTTTACCAGATTCCGGGCGGCATGATTTCAAACCTGCTCAGCCAGCTCAAGCAGCAGAATGCTGCCAATCGGCTTGACGACGTGCTTCTGGAGGTTCCGCGGGTCAAGGCTGACCTCGGACATCCGCCTCTGGTCACCCCCACCAGCCAGATCTGCGGTGTGCAGGCGGTCATGAACGTCCTAATGGGTGAGCGGTACAAGATGGTTTCCAACGAAGTGCGCGGCTACCTGCGCGGCGAATACGGCCGTGCTCCGGGCGAGGTGAATCCCGAGGTCATCAAAAAGGTGCTGGGGGATGAGAAGCCCTCGACCGACCGCTTTGCCGACCATCTCGACCCCGCCTTCACAAAGACCAAGGCCGAGCTTGGCGCCAAGGCCAAGGGCGATGAGGATGTCATGAGCTACCTCGTCTTCCCGCAGCTCGCCGAGAAATATTTTGAGAAGCGCGACCAGCCCGCCGAGGATCCGGCGGCGATTGCCGCTGCCGCCGCCGTGGCAAGCTATGCCGCCGCGCAGAATGCGCAGGCCGCTCCTGCCCCGGCTCCCGCCGCTGCCGCGCCCGCTGTTGGAGTCAAGGTTGACTACAGCGTTCGCCGCCTCGGTTAAGGAGGGAATAGCATGGGATTTTTGAACAGCCCGTTTGCGGGCCCCGCGATCCTTCTGGTCGCGGTCGTTATCCTTTGCTTCTACATCGCGGGAAAAACCAGGCGGGATTATGCCGCGGCGATGGAGAAGTACGAAGAGGGGATGGAGGCCTACCGTGCCGCCGTCGAAGGAAACTCCGGCGCGCTCAAGCACGGCGTTGCGTTTGCTCCTCCTGACATTACGATGGAGGCGCAGTCCGACGCGGTGGCTCCTTATTTTGGGCCTGCCTGTCCGCTGTTTGGCGGTGCGGGGTCGGCGGTTTGGGCAGTGGGAGGCAGCCACAAGGTCGAGCTGTCCGGTGTGGATGAGCGTACCGCGGCGATGGTGATCGCGATTCTTTGCGACCAGCTCGGCGGAGACCCGTCCCGCTTGCAATTTCATTCGATCAAGGCAGTATAGGGAGGACGAGACGATGAAGTATCTGGTTACCCTCAACGGCAGTGAATATGAGGTCGAGGTCGCGGGCGACGGCGTGACCCTGCTGGCCGAGCGGATCGGCGCGGCCAAGGCGGCTCCTGCCCCCGTACCGCGTCCTGTCGCGGCTCCTGCCCCCGTGCCGCGTCCTGTCGCGGCTCCCGCCCCGGCTCCGGCTCCCGCGCCGACTCCGGCCCCTGCTGCTGCTCCGGCTCCTGCCGCCGCACCGGCTCTGGCTTCGGCGGGCGGAACCACCGTTTCCGCGCCGATGCCCGGCAACATCCTGAAGGTGATGGTGAAGCCGGGAGATGCGGTCAAGTCCGGTCAGATTCTGCTTCTGCTTGAAGCGATGAAGATGGAAAACGAAATTTATGCCCCCTGTGACGGCACCGTGGTTTCGGTGGCTGTTTCGGTTGGCGGCACCGTCAACTCGAGCGATCCGATGGTTGTCATCGGCTGAGGCGGCATCGGATTTCCCCGTGCTGCTTGCATTCAATCACAACAACAAGGACGGCCGTCCCAATGGATGGCCGTCCTTGTTATTTCAATCCGCTTTCTGCGCAAAGGAAAAGGAGCCGTCATCTTGACAGCTCCTTTTTATTTTGAAATAACAATTACCTGTTTTTAGGATCGATTCATTCTGTTCTCAGCGTTGATATGATCACTCGAACCGGGAAGGATCGCTTGAATCCAAAATTCACTCAGCCGGGGCGAGAGAACTTGGATGGAGGATAAAAACCGATTGCAATCAAAACGTTCTTTTCGAGCGTCTCGATCCGTTTTCAGTTCGCATCCGCCTTCGCTTTGGATCCGAGGGGAAAAGCCAGCTGCCTTGTCACAATCAAATTGCCATATGCCCCAAAGCGGTCTTACGAACGCTTGGAATTTTGGGTCTGACACAAATAACCGGGACAACCGTGGTAGAATGAATTTTCCGAAACCTGGTTCTGCAAACGATATTCAAAAGAAGAATTCCCTTGTTTCCCTTCACTTGTCTCCTGTCACAATCCAAAAGACCGCTTTTGGGGCATTGGCAGGGAAACACAATCGGGCATCTGGGCAATCAGAAGATTCGGAATCAATGCCAGAGCTCGCAGGTAATCTTTGTGGTCTGACACCACGAGCGGAATCTGTTGGCTCTTATGGGGGCCAGCCCTGTTGTACATTGCGTCGTGCAAAGATTACAATTGAAACCAGATTTCCGCGGTAGCGCCGACCACTGAGTTCTTCGGCTCATCATTGTTCATCGGTACCACCCCTTTCTTTATGTATTGCATTCTCGATCTCTTTGCTTGCTTTTACTATAGCAGACCCTGCGTAATCTGTCAATAGTTTTCAACGAATAATTTTATTTTTGCTACTATTTCACAATGCAAAACCCGTCTTGACTTTCTGCCTCT
>CAZVAV010000160.1:0-5460 GCA_964625135.1 uncultured Oscillospiraceae bacterium
GCCATTTTCATCGCCTCCTGTTTCTTTTGGGTTCTTAGAGGCGCCCTTTTCAATCCACTGTGCCGTGTGTTTCCTCGTTTTGCCTACAAAAAACCGGTTAAACCGCAGGACGCAGTTTAGCCGGGTCAGACGCAACGAGACACATCCGCACGCAGGAATTCCTGCTTGCTTGACGGGTCGCCCGGTTTCAAATCGGACATACTCCGCGGAAATTCCCCGCCTCAAGGGCGGCCACCTCCCGCATCAACGCATATCTGTGCAGTCACGCATGGGTTATCATATCACAGCAAAACGGCGTTTGCAAGCCTTTTTTCACGATTTCCGCAAAAAATTTCGCTTTTTTTGTGATTTGGATAAATTCTCCCTTTTTCACCAATCAGTCTGTCCAATTTTGGAGAATTGATGCATTTGCCGGGGCAAATTTTTCTGCGCAGCCGGTAGTTTTCAAAACAATCGCGGCCACAATATATTGTAGCCGCGATTGTTTTACAGCCGGATCGACCGATCGCGTCCCGTTATCCGGGAATTGCCACGGCCATGCCGCCGCCCACCGCGCCGCCGATATTGCCATAGCCGCCCCCGCCGGAGCCTTGCTCCTCGGGTGTCGAGAAAAGCTCCCCGCCCGAAACCGGCTTGGACGGCTCGTTTTGAATCGTAATCGTCCGGTAAAGCCAAATTCCGCAGATCAGCAGAATGACAAGGAACAAAATTCGCAGGCGCGGCGAAATGGCGGTGTGCGCGTCCGGATCAGGGTAGCGCACCGACGCGTAAAGCTTTCCGAGTATCATTCCTAAAAAAGCGGCCGCGCTGATCACCAGCATCGTCCTGACCGCCGCCTGCCCCCATGCGGGCAGGGATAAGTAAAGCCGGAGAATCGGATTGAGCGATTCTCCGCCCAGCATCCCCGCCATGCCTCCATCCATTGAGCCAAGCCCCATCAAAAATTCCTCCTGTTACGGCATTTGTTAAAAGGGAATCGGGGTTCCCCCGGATTCCTCTTGCACTCTTATCCATAAGTGCGATGGAAAGATCAATTTATTTCGTGGAAAAGGAGAATTTTTCATTCCCTGTCCCGGCGCAATTGTGCCGCCGCGCAAAATGCGCTATACTAAAGAGCATGTTTCACACAGGGTCTGTCCCGCCGCCGGGGCCGGCCTTCCATCCGTTTTCAGTATACCATGAAAAGAGTGAAAGGGGAACGCGTTTTATGTATGAGAGCATGCTTGATACAATTGGATTTGTCACCGGCTGTGACCCCGAGGTAGGTTCGGCAATGAATGAGGAGCTTCTGCGGCAGCGCCGCAACATTGAGCTGATTGCCAGCGAGAATATCGTCTCCCCGGCGGTTCTGGCCGCAATGGGCTCGGCGCTTACCAATAAGTATGCGGAGGGCTATCCCGGAAAGCGCTACTACGGCGGCTGCCAGTGCGTCGACGTGGTCGAGGAAATCGCCCGGCGCCGCGCCTGCGAGCTGTTCGGCGCCGAGCACGCCAACGTACAGCCCCATTCGGGCGCGCAGGCAAACGAGGCGGTTTATTTCGCGCTGTGCAATGTGGGCGATACGGTGCTGGGCATGAGCCTCGCCAACGGCGGGCACCTCACCCACGGCTCACCGGTGAACTTTTCGGGAAAGCACTACAACATGCTTTCCTACGGGCTTGACGAGAACGGCGTCATCGATTACGAGCAGGTGCGCGCGCTGGCGCGTGAGCATAAGCCCAAAATGATCATCGCGGGCGCGTCGGCCTATCCGCGCGAAATTCGGTTTGATCTCTTTTCCGATATCGCCCATGAGGTCGGCGCTTATCTCTTTGTCGATATGGCGCATATCGCCGGGCTGGTCGCGGCGGGAATCCATCCCAATCCGGTTCCCTATGCCGACGTGGTGACCACCACCACCCACAAGACGCTGCGCGGCCCGCGCGGCGGCATGATCCTGTGCAAAAAGGAGCTCGCCCAGAAAATCGACAAGGCTATTTTTCCCGGAACGCAGGGTGGCCCGCTCGAGCATATCATTGCGGCCAAGGCGGTCTGCCTCGGCGAGGCGATGTGCCCCTCCTTCCGCGAGTATGGTCAGCAGGTGGTCAAAAACGCGCAGGCAATGGCCGAAGAGTTTTCAAAGCTCGGGGTGAATATGGTGTCCGGCGGCACCGACAACCATCTGATGCTGATCGATCTGCAAAATCTTGGAATCACCGGCAAGGAGCTGGAGCACCGGCTCGACGAGGTGTATATTACCTTAAATAAAAACGCCGTCCCCAATGACCCTCAGAGCCCCTTCGTCACCAGCGGCGTTAGAATCGGCACCCCCGCCGTCACCACCCGCGGCATGAAGGAGCCCGAGATGAGGGCGATCGCGAACTGGATCTACAAAACCGCCACCGATTTTGAAGCCACCGCCGATGCGACCCGCCGCGAGGTCACCGCGCTTTGCGGCAGCTTCCCGCTTTACCAGTAAGCGCGGCGGAATTTCCTGTTGAATTCGGCTCTGCGATCTGCTACAATGGCAACAAAAGGCGGTGAGACGATGGAAAACGAGATCCTGTTAAAGATACTGGGGTCGCTTGAGTCATTGGAAAAAGGACAGCAGCGAACCGATGACCGGCTGGATCAAATCGAAGTGCATCTCGGAAAAATTGACGAGCGCCTCGACGGGATGGATGAACGCCTCGACGGAATCGACGAGCGCCTCGACGGAATCGACAAGCGCCTCGACGGAATCGACAAGCGCCTCGACGGGATGGATGAACGCCTCGCGCAGGTGGAGGAAGACACCAAAATTACCCGCAGTGCTGTGAACGTTCTGTTGGCGTGGGCTGAGGATGCTCAGGTCGAGGTCAAAATTCCGCTTTACAAACAGGCTGAATAGCATTTGCCTTCCCGTTCCCGGCCTGAGCGCCGGGAACGGGATTTTTGTCTGCCTGCGCGGCTTTGTCAAATCCGCAAATGGACAAATTCACCCTTTCGTGTTATTATCAAAGCTAAAAATGGGCAGCCATCCGCTTCGCCCATGTGGATTCGGAGGTGTTATGATGAATACTCCGCTGGCCGACGCGCTGCGGCCCAAAGCCATCGACGAGGTTGTGGGGCAGCGCCATCTTCTCGGTGAGGGCATGGTGCTGCGCCGCCTGATCGAGAGCGGGCACATCCCCAATCTGATCTTTTACGGCCCCTCGGGGGTCGGCAAAACGACGGTGGCGCGGATTATCGCGGCTTCCACCGGCAAGCTGCTGCGGCGCTTAAACGGCACCACCTGCGGCACCGCCGATCTCAAGGAGGTCTTTGATCAGCGGGACACGCTGGCCGGGCGAAGCGGCATTCTGCTCTACCTCGACGAGATTCAATACCTCAATAAAAAGCAGCAGCAGACGCTGCTTGAGTATATCGAGGACGGCAGCGTGACGCTGATCGCCTCGACCACCGAGAACCCCTACTTTTATGTATACGGCGCGATCCTCTCCCGCTGCACCGTCTTTGAATTTCGCCCGGTCGAGCCGGACGAGGTGGCGCGGGCGGTGCTTCGGGCCTTTGACCGGGCGGCGGAGCTCTACGAGAGCCGCTATCTGCTGGAGGACGGGGTGGCCGAGTATATCGCCTCGGCCTGCGGCGGAGATGTGCGAAAGGCGCTCAACGCGGTGGAGGCGCTCTGCGCCGCCTCGGGCGAGCAAGCCGTCACGCTCGACGCCGCCCGGCAGGTGAGCCAGCGCTCCGCCATGCGCTATGACCGGGACGGAGACGCCCATTACGACATCCTTTCGGCCTTTCAGAAGTCGCTTCGCGGCTCGGATGAAAACGCCGCGCTGCACTACCTCGCGCGGCTGCTGGAGGCGGGCGATTTGATTTCTGCCTGCCGCAGGCTTTTGGTCTGCGCCGCCGAGGATGTGGGGCTGGCCTGGCCGATGATCCTCCCGATCGCCAAGGCGGCGGTCGATTCGGCGATGCAGCTTGGGCTGCCCGAGGCAAGAATTCCGCTTGCCGACGCGGTCATCCTGGTGGCCACCGCGCCGAAATCCAACACCGGCATCTGCGCGATCGACGCGGCGCTCGACGATGTGCGCCACGGAAAGGGCGGCGAGATTCCCGACACGCTGCGCGACGGCCATTACGGCGGCGCGCAGAAGATGGGTCACGCGATCGGCTACCGTTATCCGCACGACTTCGGCGGCTGGATCGAGCAGCAGTATCTTCCCGATTCGCTCAAGGGGGCGGCGTATTATCGCTTTGGAGAAAACAAGACCGAGCAGGCCGCGCTGGAGTTTCGCCGTCGGCAGCGCGGAAAATAGATCCCCCACGCGGACAAATCCATTTGAATGAAACGGAGTGTGCCATTGATGACTCTCACCTCCCCCGCTCACGTCCCGGACAGCCTTGCCGCCTTTTTTTCGGAGCATCCCGACGTCGCCCTCGCTTTTTCCGGCGGAACCGACTCCGCTTACCTGCTTTACGCGGCGACGGCCTGCGGCTGCCGGGTGCGAGCCTACTATCTGCACAGCTCCTTTCAGCCCGCCTTTGAGCTCGCGGACGCCCGGCGTCTCGCCTCGGCTCTTAGCGCCGATCTCGTGATTCTGGAGCAGGACGTGCTGCAAAATGCCGCGGTGGCCGCAAATCCCCCCGACCGGTGCTATCACTGCAAGCGGGCGCTGTTCGGCATTCTGACCCAAACCGCCCAGCGCGACGGCTTTTCGGTTCTGATCGACGGCACCAACGCCTCGGATGACCCGACCGACCGACCGGGGATGCGGGCGCTGCGGGAGCTTGCGGTTCGCTCGCCCTTGCAGGAGTGCGGCATCACCAAGCCGATGGTGCGGGAGCTCTCAAGGGCGGCGGGGCTCTTCACCTGGAGCAAGCCGGCCTACGCCTGCCTTGCCACCCGCGTCCCGGCGGGAACCCCCCTCACCGCCGCGCTGCTGCACCGGATTGAGGAGAGCGAGAACGCCCTCTTCGCCCTCGGCTTTACCGATTTCCGGGTACGGGTTTATGAGGGCGCGGCACGAATCCAGCTCCCCGGGGAGCAGATGGCGGCGGCGCTTTTGCAGCGGGAGCAGCTTCTCGCGGCGCTCTCCCCCCTCTGGCGCGCGGTTTTGCTTGATCTCGCAGGCCGTTGATGGTCACATACGGGCTCATCCGAGCAGATTGGATGGGCTCGTATTTTTTGTTCCCTTGCTGCGGCGTAAGGAGTTTTGCATAAATATTTCATAAATTTTTATGAAATCAGACAAGCGGAGAGTTGCTTTTTCGTTTCGTTGGTGCTATACTTGCGAAACCATAAAGGTTATGCAAGTATTCCGTCACCAAATGACATGGATGGGCAGCTCCGGTCATTTTCTCGATGGGTAGCATCCTTTGAAATGAGGAGGTCGTCCCATATGGAATCCTATCAATTTATTTTTGATGTGGCGGTCATTCTGCTGGTCACCAAAACGCTCTCAATGATTACCAAAAAGATCAATCTTCCGCAGG
>CAZVAV010000161.1:0-5455 GCA_964625135.1 uncultured Oscillospiraceae bacterium
GAGCCTTTTGGGTGTACTGTCGCTTGGGATTATCGGCGGTGCTTCGATCCGCATTCTGGCTGACGGTGCCGATGAGCAGGAGGCGGTCAATGGCCTCGTCCAGCTGATCGAAACCGGCTTTACCGAGTAACATTCCTTCGTTGGGTTTGTATGTTGAAACAAAAAGGCGGTGCGCGTGAAGCGTGCCGCCTTATCTCGTTCACGGGAGGAAAGCCGATGCCAGAAGAATCGAGCGAAGCGATTGCGCGGCTGCATCAAAAGGCGCGTGCGCTTACCACCGAGCCGGGGGTCTATCTCATGCACAACAAGGCGGGGGAGATCATCTATGTCGGAAAAGCAAAAAACTTAAAAAATCGGGTGTCGAGCTATTTTCGCTCGCTGGATCGCCACACCCCCAAGGTGTTGGCGATGGTGCTTCTGGTGGAGGATTTTGAGACGATCGTGACCTCCAGTGAATTTGAGGCGCTCATCCTTGAATGCAGCCTGATTAAGCTGCACAGCCCGAAGTACAACATCCTGCTCAAGGATGACAAGGGGTACTGCTATCTGCGGATCAGCCGCAGCGAGCCCTATCCTCGGATCACCGACGTTCGGCAAAAGGAGGACGACAAGGCCGAGTATATCGGCCCGTACCTGTCGGCCTGGGTGGTCAAAAACACCATCGACGAGGCGAACAAGGCATTTTTGCTTCCGACCTGTGGCCGGCAGTTTCCGCGGGACATCGGCAAGGGGCGACCCTGCCTGAATTTTCATATGAAGCAATGCATGGGGGTCTGCCGGGGCAAGATAACCGCTGAGGAATACCGCGAGACGGTGCGGCAGGCGATCGATTATATCAAGGGAGGAAGCGCCGACGCGGTGCGGGTGCTCACCGAGCAGATGGAGGCCGCCGCCGAAAGCCTTGCGTTCGAGCGGGCGGCGCGCTGCCGCGACCGGCTGCGGGCGATCGAGCGGTTTGCCGAGCGGCAGCGGGTGGTGTATGCCGGTGCCACCGATCAGGATGTGCTGGCCTTTGTCCAATCGGGAACCGATCTTTCACTGAGCGTTCTGAAATTCCGGGAGCAGAAGCTGGTTGATAAGCTCGACTTTCTCTTTCCCGACGCCGACACCATCGAGGAGGTGCGCGGGGAGTTTCTCTCCCGCTATTACTCCGATCCGCTGCATGAGCTGCCCCGCCAGATTTTGATCGACGGCGAGCTGCCCGACCGGGAGCTGATCGAGCGGCTGCTTGCCGAGCGGGCGGGCAGAAAGGTGCCGATCTTGATCCCGCAGCGGGGGGATTCGCTGCGGCTGATCGAGATGGCGCGGCTCAACGCCGCCGAGCAGCTTTCGCTGCGCGGCCAGCGGCGCACCGGCAGGGAGCTGGCCGCCCTCGACGAGCTGGCCAAGCTGCTTGGATTGCCAAGGCCCCCGGCATGGATCGAATCCTATGACATCTCGAATATCGGCGCCTCCACCATTGTCGGCGGCATGGTGGTCTTTGAGGATGGCAGGCCGATGAAGGCCGCCTACAAGCGCTTTTCGATTCAGGGCATCGAGGGACCCGACGACTACGCCAGCATGGCTCAGATGCTCGAACGGCGGTTTTTGCGCTATCAGGCGCAGGAGCCGGAGGGCGGCAGCTTCAACCGGCTGCCCGATCTGCTGCTGATTGACGGCGGGCAGGGGCATGTCGCCACCGCCCGGCGGGTGCTCGATTCGCTCGGGCTTTCGATTCCGATTTTTGGAATGGTCAAGGACGACCGTCACCGAACCCGCGCGATCTCGTCCGAGGGCGGGGAGATCGCCATTGCCTCCCATCGCAGCGTCTTTACCCTTGTCACCAGCATTCAGGATGAAACCCACCGCTTTGCGATTGCCTATGCGCACAGCAGCCACAAAAAGACCGCCTTTGAGCTTTCGCTGACCCGTGTGGAGGGGCTGGGGGAGAAGCGCGCCCGTGCGCTGTTTTCCGCCTTTCGCACCAAAAAAGCGATTCTCGCCGCCAGCGAGGAGGAGCTCTGCGCCGTCCCGGGAATGACCAAGCCGGTGGCGCGGGCGCTGCGCGAAGCGGTCGAGCGAGGGGAAATCGGTTGACAAACCTCGAATTACCTGCAATAATAAAAGGTACGATTACAGCAAAAGCCCCGCTTGCGCGGGTTGAGGAAGGAATAGCCGATGAGAGTAATCACCGGAACGGCGCGCGGCCGGCGCCTTGTTACCCCGGCGGGACTGGCCACCCGTCCGACCTCCGAAATGGCCAAGGAAGCCATTTTTTCGATGATTCAATTTGAGCTTGAGGGCTCGATGGTGCTCGATCTCTTTGCCGGATCGGGACAGCTCGGAATTGAGGCACTCTCCCGTGGGGCGCGGGGCGCGGTGTTTGTCGATCAGGCAAAGGCCGCCATCGCGGCAATCGAACAGAACCTTGCGACGACCGGCTTGGGCAAGGATGCCCGGATTATGCCGGTCGAGGCGCTGTCCTTTCTGCGGTCGTACCGCGAGACCTTTGATATCGCGCTGCTCGATCCCCCCTATCAGCAGGGGCAGATCGGCGAGCTGCTCCCGCTGCTTGCTCAAAGGATGAGCCCCGGCGGAATCATCCTCTGCGAGACCGAGCGCAGCGAGACGCTTCCCGACGCGGTGGGGGAGTTTACCCGCAAAAAGGAATACCGCTACGGCAAGGCGAAGGTTACCACCTACCGCCGCGAGGAGGAGTCGCAACGATGAGAACGGCAATCTGCCCGGGCAGCTTTGATCCGGTGACCTACGGACATCTCGACATTTTTAAGCGGGCGAGCAAGCTTTTTGACCGGGTGATCGTTCTGGTGGTCATCAATCCCGACAAGACCCCGAATTTTTCCCCCGAGGAGCGGATGCAGATGATCCGCGAGGTGACCGCCGAGATTCCCAACATCGAGGTGGATGCCTATACCGGCCTGCTGACCAGCTATGTCCGGGAGCATGAGGCGGTCGCCATCGTCAAGGGGCTGCGCGCCATGTCGGACTTTGAATATGAGTTTCAGATGTCGCTGACCAACAAAAAGCTTTATCCCTGTGCTGAGACGGTCTTTTTGACCACCAGCATGTACAATATGTATCTGAGCTCGAGCCTCGTGCGGCAGATGGCGATGCTGGGCGGCGACCTTTCGGGGTTGGTTCCGCGTTGTTTGCACGAGCGGGTTTATCAAAAATTCAGACGCAAGGAGGAGCTGACCGATGAACATTGAAGAAATTCTGGACATGCTCGACGAGCTGCTGGATAAGAGCTGGAGCCTGCCGCTCTCGGGCGGGCGCAGCGTCGTGGATGATGAGAAGATTCGTGAGCTGCTCGATGACGTTCGGTTGAATCTTCCCAGCGAGATCAAGCAGGCCAAGGCGATTGTCGCCGACCGCGCTGATATCCTTGCCACCGCCAAGCGGGAGGCCGACGCTGTTGTGCGCCGCGCCGAGGATCGCGCGCGCGCCTTGATCGCGCAGGAGGAGATCATCAAGCAGGCGCAGCAGAAGGCGGCCGAAATCCTCTCGCAGGCGCAGACAAAGGCCAAGGAGCTGCGTAACGCCTCGCAGGATTTTTCCGACGACCTGCTGCGGCAGTCGGAGGAGACCCTCTCCAAGCTTCTCACCGAGGTGCGCACCACCCGTCAGGCCATGCGCAGCTCGCTGAGAAAATAAGACTTCCCTTTGCCCGCCGAAAGCTTTTTCGGCGGGCTTTTTGTGAGTGTGACTTGGTTACAGACGCAGCCACCGCCTTTCTGCTATGCTAAAGGCAATCAAATGAAAAGGGGAGCGTTGTTATGGCAAAACGGCTTGCCGTCGTCAACCAAACCGAGTGTGTCGCCTGTGGCGTCTGCATGAAGGGATGTCCAAGGAAAGCGATTTCGCTGCCAAAGGGAATCTTTGCGGCGGTGGATTTTTCCCGTTGCGTCGGCTGCGGAGCATGCGCCCGGCTTTGCCCCGCAGGGGTAATCGAGATGAAGGAGGGGGTGAGAGAGTGAAAAAGCACTGGTATGATTTTCTCTGGATTCTGTCCGCCTGCTATCTCGTGCTGGGCTTTTTCAACATTCTGTTCGCGTGGCTGGGGATGCTTTGCTTTTTGATTCCGCTGGGCATCTCGCTCTTTGGGGGCGGCAAGGCCTATTGCAATCGCTACTGCGGACGGGGTCAGCTCCTTGAGGTGCTGGGACGCCGGCTTTCCCACAACCGCCCCACACCGGTCTGGGTGCGCTCGCAGGGGGGGCGGTACGGCTGTCTCGCCTTCTTCATGGCGATGTTTGGGAACATGCTGTTTACCACCTGGCTGGTCTTTTCGGGCACCCGGAGCCTGACCGAGGTGGTCACCCTGCTCTGGAGCATCCGTCTGCCATGGCATTTTGCCTATCACGGGACTGTTTTTGCACCGTGGGTGGCACAGTTTGCGTTTGGCTTCTACAGCGTTATGCTCACCTCGACGCTGCTGGGCGCGATCACGATGCTCCTCTGGAAGCCGCGCTCCTGGTGCGTCTACTGCCCGATGGGAACGATGACTCAGATGATCTGCAAGGCCAAGGCGAAGTAAAAAAGCACAGCCCGCCGGATTTTGGCGGGCTGTGCTTTGGTCAGAGGAGATTTTGCAGCGCTTCGCGGTCAAGCAGCAGAAGCTCCCCGCGGGAAACGCGGATGAGTGCTTGCTTTGCCAGACGTCCCAGCGCACGGCTTACCGCTTCGCGGGCGCTGCCGATGTTTTCGGCAACCTGCTCCTTGGTCATTTTAATCAGGTCGGTTTCACGGCAGGCGGCTTCCTCCAGCAGAAAGGCAATCACTCGCTGCTCAAGTGTTTTGAACATCAGCTGCTGCATTGCGTTGATCACGCAGGAAAAGCGTTCGGTAATGACCCGGTAGGCGAAGTTTTCAAGAAAAATATTCTGCTCCCGCAGCCGGTGAAAGCAGCTGGTCGGGATAATCAGTGCGCGGCAGTCCTCCTCCGCCTCGATGTCGAGGTCGAACTGCACGGCGGACAGAACGCAGGACATCGAGAGGACGCAGAGCTCCCCCTGACGCAGCCGAAAGAGGGTGGCGCGCTTTCCGTCCTCCGAGGTGAGAAAGGTGCGCAGAATGCCGCCCAGCACCAGAATCATCCCGATGCAGCCTCCGGCGGGGGAGTAAACCGGCTCTCCGGCGCGATAGCTCTGTTCATAGCAGGCCGAAAGCAGCTCCTGACGTTCGGCCTGCTCCAGCCGATCCCAGAATGGAAGCTCGGACAAAAGCTCGGTTTGGATGGCGTTCCCCTCCCCCTGTGAAATGGATTTATTGTAACACATCCGCAGGGGGAAGAAAAGGGCTTGCCGCCTGCTGTGCGGAGCTTATTTGCGGGGGGCACGCCGGGCTCTCATCGTCCGGCGCTTTGGCACAATCAGGTGCAGAGCCGGTCTTGCGGGCGGCAGCGTGCCGCCCGCCGCCTCCCATCCGGTGCGAAAAGCGGTGCGCAGCGCGGCAA
>CAZVAV010000162.1:0-5417 GCA_964625135.1 uncultured Oscillospiraceae bacterium
AATAGAAGCCCTGTTCATAGGGGCAGCCGAACCGGGCAAGCTTTTCGAGCTGGTTTTCGGTTTCGACCCCCTCGGCGATGATCTTGAGGCCGAGCTTTTTGGCGATCGAAATCAATCCCTCAATCAGGATGCCGCTGCGCTCGCTGTCCTCAAGCTGCCAGATAAAGAGCCGCTCGAGCTTAAGGACGCTGATCGGCAGGTTCAGAATGTTGGCGATGCCGGAATATCCGGTGCCGAATTCGTTGAGGATAAACTCCACCCCAAGCTCGGAAAGCTCCTGCATGACGATATTGACCTGAGAAAATGAATCGATCAGAATGCTCTCGGAAATTTCAAAGGCAAGCTTTCCGGCGGGGATGCCGTACTCCTCGAGCAGCGCCACGACGTTGTCCGGGAAATGCTCCTGCAAAAAGAGGATGGGGGAGATGCATACGGCGATCGATTCAAAATCCTTCCGTTCGTCGATCAGCTCCCGGATCAGCCCGCAGGTGTGGCGCAGCTCGAGCTGGTTGATCGCGCAGACAAGCCCGAGCTGCTCGGCAATCGGGAGAAATTCCTGTGCGCTGATCATCCCCAGCTCGGGGGAGATAAGGCGAAGGTACCCCTCTGCCCGGGTAAACCGCCCGCGCTCGACGCAATGGGTCGGCCGGTAGCGAAATTCAATTCCTTTTTTGTTTGTCAGGGCGTTCTTCAGGTCGTTTGCGATTCGTTGCTTGCGCTGGATCTTCTGAATCAGCTCCTGATTGTAGACGGCGTATTGATTTTGTCCGTGCTCGGCCGATTCACCGATGGCCTGCTCCAGATGGGCGGCCGCCTCCTCGGCGTTGTCCGCGTGATCCGGGTACAGCAGAACACCCATGTCCACCGCGCAGATGCAGTCGAGGTCATTGATCCGCCAGGCGGTCTCAAAGCGCTGGAGCACCTTCTCCACCGCGCCGGTCGCCTGCGCAAACGAAGCGCCCTCGATAATTGCAATGAACTCGACGCCGGCATAGCGGTAGACGCTGGCGCCCAGCGCCTCGGAAAGATAGTGCGCGACCTTGTCCAGCAGCAGCCCACCGTATTCATAGCCGAATGCGTTATTGAACATCTTGAAGTTTTCAATATATAGCTTGACAAACGCGCCCCGGGCTTTTGGGGAGGCGCTGATGGCCTCGTCCATCCGTTCGATGCATAAGGGGCGGTTGGGTGTGTCACAGGCGACAAGATAAGGCTTGGCCGGTGCGGCGTTTTCTTTTTTGAAGAGGAACATAGAAACACACCTTTCTGATGTCGGTCTAATGTCGGACGCAAGGCCGGCGGCGATCCGTTATCGGGAGGACTTGGCCGGGGCTATTTGGAATACAGCTTTTGCAGCCGGACATCCTGCCCGACGAAGGGGATGACCCGATAGCAGCCCAGCAGGCGGGAATGCAGACGCTCCCCGTAGCGGGTCGCGATTTCTCCCTCGGTCAGGTTGGTGTTGATGATGGTGGGCAGCGATTTCAGCTGCCGGGTGTTGACCAGATCGTAGAGCACCGAGGTGGAAAAGGTGGTGGTAAATTCGCTGCCCAAATCGTCGAGCACCAAAAGCTCACAGGCGAGCACCGGGTCAAGATAGTCCTGATATTCGGCGCTGCCCTTGGAAAAGCGAGCCGATTCCAGCCGGGTCAGTAGGGTGTGAAACGGCAGATACAGCACATCGAACCCTTCCTCGATGACGGCGTAGGCGATCGAGAGCGAGAGGTGGGTTTTCCCGAGACCCGGCTTTCCAAGCAGCAGCAGGCTCGGGGAGGAATGGGCAAAGCTCTGCGTATATTTCACGCATTCCGACAGGGTCTTGCTCATAATCGCGCGGTCGGATACCGGGGAGCCGGGGGAGAGGCTTTCGGAGTAATAGCGCAGATCGAACCGATCAAAGCCGCAGAGATCGACCGATGCCTGCGCACCAAGCCGTTCGTACATCAGCTCCTTTTCCAGCTGCGTCACACAGGTGCAAAGCCTGCCCTGACACGCGCCGGTGTCGTTGCATTTGGCGCATTTATAATGCGGCTCGAGATCGGAGGGTGAAAAATTCGCGTCGGTTAACGCCTGAGAAAGCTCCTTCTGCTTCTGGAGGTTAAACTCTCGGATTTTTCGCACCTGTCCGGCCACATCCTCCCCCGACAGGACGGCGGAGGCGAGGCGAGCCGAGGTGGTGGAGATTTCTCGTTCGATTTCGAGTGCGCGGGGAGCCCGGCGCGCGACCGCCAGACGGCGTTCGATTGCATCGGAGGTCGCGCGTTCGCGCCGTTCGGCAATCAGCTCCCGGCTCTTTTTTACTATTTCAAGCGGATATGGCATGATGCTTCTCCTAATCCTTCATAAACTGCTCAAGGATTTTTCGGTCGAGCCCGCCGCCCGTTTGCGCGGGCTTAGCGGAGCTGGACTGCGCGCCGGTGATCGATTTCGATTCCCGCTTTGCCTCCTCAAGGGTTCGGATGCCGTTTTGGTGCCAGCTTGCAAGAATCTTGTTGAGGTAGCCAAAGGCCAGCTTGCCGGTTCGTTCGACGGTCACCTCGTAGGCATATTCAATGAGCGGCAGGTCAAACTGATACTGATCAAACCAGGCCGCGATGTAATCCCGCTCGCGGGAGGTGAGGTTCCGGTCGTGGATGCCAAAGGCGGTGCGCACCCTGCCCTCGTTGCTGCGTCGGCTGCCGAGCCGGTCGACATGGCGGTCGATCCCCTCGTCGTCGATCCCCTCGGCAATCCAGGAGGAGGCGACCTTCTCCGCATAGCCCATGCTTGCGCGTCCGATCGAGATGCAATAGTTGACCACAGTAATAATATAGTGGGGCGTCAGCGCATAGAAGGAGTAAAGGGCAATCAGCACGTCTAGATCGGCTGAGGTGAAGAGCTTGCCCATCATCGATTGCAGCTCCTGTAAAAGCCCGTGCAGCGTCTCGTCCGATTCCACGATGGAAACCGCCTCCTCCCGCGGGAACTGCGGGCGGGTCGCCAGCAGCGGCGCGGAGGTCGGCTTTGCGGCGGGCTGTGCCGGCTGCGGTGTTGGCTGTTGTATCGGCTGCGGCGCCTTGTGCTCGAGCGGCGGGACGGGGCTGACAGGCGGGGCAGGGCGGGGCGGGGTGTCCTGCTCGCCGGAAAGAAGAATCCCTAATTCCGTCAACTGAACAAAGGCGTCATTGACCTCGGAAATCGATTGACCAAGCCGCTGCGCGATGGCCTGTGGGTCTCCAAGGAGGGTGGGGTCGCGCAGCACAAGCAAAAGGCATTTGAGGGCCACCCCAGGGCAAAGCCTGATGTACCGGTCGGTGATCTCGGTGGGAACGGCAAACACCTGTCCCCAAAGGGCGGGGTTGATGGAACACTGCAAAATAAGGAGCCTCCTGTATCCAGTCTGGGACGCGGTGTGGGAAAACAGCAAAGCCTGCCCGCCCGTCCCGGTTACATTGCGATTGAAGATTCAGTATACCATGATTTTAGGAAAATTGCCATCCCATTTGCGGCGGGAACCGACCAAAACCCGCCGGAAAATTTGGCAGCAGGACGGTGGAAATTTATGTGCAACCGGATTTGCCTCCTTGCCATTTGCAAGCAATTTGGGTATAATGACCCCATAGTAGCATTTTTGTCGGATCGCGGAGAGGCCGCATCCACACTAGGAAAACGGAGGTGAGAGGGCTGAGCCGATACGATCTGCATGTCCACACCAGCTGGTCGGACGGCTCGATGCCGGTCGAGGAGGTTGTGGCGTTTGCCGCCCGAAGAGGGCTGGCCGGACTTGCCATCTCGGATCATGATTCGATGGAGATGATCGGGCGCGCAAAAAAAAGCGCCGATGCTCTTGGACTGCTGGTCGTTCCGGCGGCCGAGCTTTCCTGCATCGATCCGGATACCCACCGCAAGGTACACCTGCTGGTGTATGCCCCTTCCCGCCCCGAGGCGCTGCAAGCGCATTTTCAGACGCTGTCCGACCGCCGCCGCCGGGTAGGGGAGGAAATCATCGAGCTTGTCTGCGCCCGGTACCCGGTCAAGGCCGAACGGATTTTAGAGCTGGCGGCAGAGAGCGGCACCATCTATCGGGTGCATATCCTGCGTTCGCTGCTCGAGCTTGGCTACGGCAATACCATCTATGGGCCGCTTTATCAGGAGCTGTTTGGCAAACCAAACGGCGTTTGTCTGCTTCATGTCGAATATCCCAGCGTCTATGACGCGGCAAAGGCCGCCCGAGCGAGCGGCGGCGCGGTGGTGCTTGCCCATCCGGGTGTTTACGATTCCTTTGCGGTGGGGGAACGGCTTGCCGCGATGGGTCTTCTCGACGGGATCGAATATCGCTACCCCCGAAAGCTTGCAAAGGATGCGGCGCTGCATGACCATCTGGTCGAACAATATGGGCTTTTGACCACCGGCGGCACCGATTTTCACGGTTGGTACACGACGCTGCCGCGCCCGGTGGGGAGCTGTACGGCCGATGGGCAGGAGCTGGAGCGTCTGCTGGCGTGTGCGGCCGGATCGTAAACAAAAAAGGAAATAGAATAGGAAAAGAGGACATACCATGAAGTATGAGTACACGCCCCGGGGCGTCTGTTCCCGAAAAATTGAGATTGAGCTTGCCGGGGACGGCGTGATTCAGTCGGTGAAATTCGTCGGCGGATGTCAGGGCAATACGGCGGGAATCTCCAAGCTGGTCGCCGGGATGAAGGCGCAGGACGTTATTGCGCGGCTGCGCGGCACCGACTGCGGCGGCAAGGGCACCTCCTGCCCCGATCAGCTTTCGACGGCTCTCGAGCGGGCGTTGTCCGCAAAATAGCTCTCCCGCCTCCCCGTCAATTGAAACCGAAAGGTGTGATCATGTGCTGGATCAATACAATGACGACGATATCAAGATCGCTCCGGAGGATCTGTCCAAGCTTTTTGAACGAGGGAATCCTGTCGCGGACGACAACATCGACCTCTTTCTGCGGCAGCGCTCCAACGGAAATACCGCGCGGGCGAGAACGCTCGGCGAGCAGTATGTCAGCGATCTGATTGACTGCGTCTGGACCCGTGCGCCCGAGGACGTTGCACCCGTTTGCTTTGAGCTTCAGCTCAAGCTGCTGTTTGCCTATGTGGTGCACCGGATCGTCGAGGACTATTCCCCCAATCATATCGTGGCAAATGCCGCTCTGGGCAGCTTCTATGAGCATCTTGAGGAGGCCGACCCCAAAATCTTTGAGGAGATTAACGACAACGCGGCATTTTCCCTCTACCTTTATCTGCACCGTTCGGGTGAGGAAAAGGCATCTGAGATCGGCAAAACCTTTGCGGGTCTTTGCGACGCGGGGGCGGATTCCGACTGCGAGGCCATCGGTGAGAGCGCCTACGCCCGTTTTTTGGGCGGATGCGCACAGCGGATGCTTTCAGCAGGGTATCTGTAAGCAAGCGTCGCATCTGAC
>CAZVAV010000163.1:0-5415 GCA_964625135.1 uncultured Oscillospiraceae bacterium
GGGGCGGCGGCATGGTGGTACCGGGAATATCCCCTTCTTCTACTGCCGGGGGCAGCGGCGTTTCACGGCGCAATCTGGCTGCATGAGGTAATGGTATACCATTACGACCCGGGTTCCCTCGGCTGCTACGCCATGGTGGAACGGCTGCTCGGCGCACCGATGACGATGCTTTCATCGGTGGTTGGGCAGCTTTTTCTGCGTTGGATTTCCCGGCTTGCCCGGGAGGAACGTCGGAGCCTGTACGACCAGGTGAGCTTTTCCCTGCTGGCGTTAAGCGGGGCGGCCTGTCTGCTTCTTTATCCGGCGGCTTCGCTGCTTCCACGGATTTTTGGAGAGAATTGGCGCGGTGCGGTGGGGATACTCCGGGCGCTGCTGCCGCTGTTCGCGGTACGATTTGCCATTGCGCCGGTGGCGTCGGGGCTGATTGCCTCGGATCGACGCAAAACGCTGGCGCTCTGGCAGCTGTCGGTGCTGCTGCTGACCGCCGTGGCCGTCCTGCTGGCGATGTGGCAGAAATTTTCACTGCTGTCGTATCTTGCCCTCTATGGCTTTGTGATGTCAGCCGGATACCTTGTCCTTTGGGAGCGGGGGCGCAGTGCAATCAAGCAAAAGGGGGCGTGTTGAGCTGCCACTTCTGTTTGCCGGACTGTCCGGCAGTGTGTTTTTCCTTTTCTTCGGACTTGCGGTGGGCGGGGGATTGCTCATCGATCTGGGACTGCTTGGCTGCGTAGGGCTGTCCGTTGTGATGATGCTACTTGCGCCGGGTGGTATCCGGCAAAGGCTAAGACGCTTTTCGCCCAAAAAAGCCTTGTGGGGGCTTGTCCCGCTTGTGGTTTACCTGATTTTGGACTTTGGTGGATTTCTGTTTTCTGAGGAATATCTGCTGATCTGGGAAAAATACCGCGTAACCGCCCTGCTGCTCGCGGTGGCGAGGCTGCTGCTGCTTTCTAAGCCGCGGCAGGCGTTTGACGCGGTGTTCACGGGGGCGGGAGCCGCGGCAGCGGCGGCCTCGCTATTAACCCTGCTGCGCTATTTTAGCGGCGGGGAGACGCCGCTTCCTTATCTGCTGCGGTTTTCGCTGCGGCGCGATTACAATATGTACGCCGCCGCCCTGCTGATCGGCTGGATCTGCCTCTTCTTTTGGCTGACCCTGCGGGAAAAACGGGCATGGGCGCTGGCGGCAAGCCTGCTGATTCTGCCGGTGCTTGGCTTAAGCGGATCGCGCAGGGTGCTGCTGGCGCTGCCGGTGGCACTGGCGGGGGCGGCGGCGGTTTGGCTGCTTCCTGCCGACTTGCAGCGGGAGAAACTCTTGCGCAGGGCGGCGACCCTTCTGCTTTGTACACTTGTGGGATACGGACAGACCCGATTTCTTGAGCATGCGCTTCTGGGGCTTTCCATCGATCCCAAGGCGGCGGTGCGGCTGGAGCTGGGAACGGGCGGTACGGGGCAGACCGCCGCCGGTGAACGGTATGAGACGATCGGTCACAGCTCGCTTTTTACCAAACGGCGGATCATCTGGGGCATTGCACTCCGGGAGCTTGTCAAAGCTACGCCGCTCGAATGGTGCGTTGGCCGGGGCGGCGGAGAGAACATCCGGCTCTATGACCGGGTCGGCGAGGAGCTTGACCCGGCCTATCCGGATCGTGCGGCGCGGCTAGGTACCCTTTCGGCTCATAACGCGCTGCTGGCCGACCTGATCGACGGGGGACTGCTCAAAGCGTCGGCGCTGATCTGGCTGCTTGCCGCCTGTGGCTGGGGCTGCCTTCGCCTGTTGTATCACGACTGGAGGCGGGGTCTGGCGGTTGGCATAATCCTTGGCTTTACAATTTTGAGCAATTTTGTCTCGAATCGGTATGGGCTGCTCTACGATCGGGGCTTTTTGCTTTTTTATCCGCTGCTACTCAAAACCCACTCGGAAAGGAGCGAATCGAATGAACCATCGGATCGCAATGCTGACCACCCTGCATCCCCATGACGATGTCCGCATCTATCATAAGGAGGCAAAGACGCTGGCACAAGCGGGCTGGCGGGTAGAAATTTATAATCCGCGCATGGAGGCGGCGGGGGAGTACGGCATCCTCTTTCGCAGGCTGATTCTTCCTTCCACAAGGGCAATTCGCCTGCTGCGGGGTCGTTCCATCGCCTACCGCGCCCTCTTTGAAAGCCGGGCGGATCTCTTTGTGCTGCATGACCCGGAGCTGCTGCCGCTCTTAAAAACCCTCCAGCTCGCGGGACGGCGCACCATCTACGATGCGCACGAGGATCTTCCGGCGCAGCTGCTTGAAAAAAACTGGATTATGCCCCGGCTGAGACCCGCCGCCGCCCGGATGGGGGAGAACCAGCTGCTCCGCTGGCTCCCCTATGCGGATGGCGTGATAGCCGCGACCCCGGCCATTGCCGCGCGGCTCGGTGAGCGGGCGGTGCTGGTGCGCAACCGGGTGACCGAGGAGGATTTTCAGCGGTTTGAGACGGCGCTTTGCCGCTATCGGGTCATTCCTCGGGCGGTCTGCTATGCCGGGGCGCTGACCGAGCAGCGGGGGCTGCTGCGCATGATCCGCTGCTGCCATCGCGCCGGAGCCATTTTGCTGCTCGCCGGAGCCTTTGAAAGCGAGACGCTGCGCCGCCGGGTGCAGTCGATGGAGGAATACCGCTGCGTCCGCTACTTTGGACGGCTCGATCGCGAGGGGGTCGCAAACCTCTACGCACAGGCCAACGCCGGACTGCTGCTGCTTGACGACACCGCCGCCTATCGGGAGAGCGAGCCGATCAAGTCGTTTGAGTATCTTTGCGCGGGCTTGCCGGTGATCGCGTCGGATTTCGCCCATTGGCGGGCGCTGCTGCCGGAGGAGGGGGTTCGGTTCGTCCCGCAGGAGGACGAGCCCTCGATCACCGCGGCCATCGCCGAGCTGATCTCCGATCCGCAGTACAGGGGAAGGCTTCTACAGCGGCGCGAGCTCTATTATGAACGATACGGCTTTTCGTCCGACGCGCGGCGGCTGGTCGAGCTCTGCGAACGGCTTGAGAGGAGCTGACCCATGCGAATTCTGCTGATCGACCAGTATGCGGGCTCCTCGCGCATGGGGATGGAGTATCGCCCCTTTTGTCTCGCGCGGGAATGGCGGCGCGGCGGCGACCGGGTGCTGATCGTTGCGGGGAGCTATAGTCATCTGCGGCGCGAAAATCCAACCGGAACCAAAGGGGGCTCCTACTGTGAGGAGGGGGTCGAATTTGAGCTGCTGCCCACCCCCGCCTATCGGAAAAACGATTGGCACAGGGTCGGGAATGTCGCGCGGTTTGTCGGTGGGGTATTCTGCGCGTCCGAACGGCTCGCACGGGATTTCTGCCCCGATGTGGTCATCTGCGCCTCCACCCATCCGTTCGATTTTGCGACGGGAAAACGAATCGCCAACAAGAGCGGCGCGGTCCTCGTCTTTGAGCTGCATGACATCTGGCCGCTGTCCCTGATTGAGCTGCACGGCTATTCGCCCCGCCATCCGCTGATGCGTATGATCGACCGCGCGGAGCGCCACGCGTTTGAGCAGAGCGACGGGGTGGTCACGCTGCTTTCCGGACTGGGAGAATACCTCAGAGAGCAGAAGATCACCCCGCGCCGCATCGTTTGCATCCCAAACGGAGCAGCCTGCGACGGTGTACAAGGGAGGAAGCAGAGCGCACCCGACACGCTGCGGGCTCTTCGCGCTCTGCAAAAGCGCTATGGCTCGCTGGTGCTCTACGCCGGGGGCTTTGCCCACGCCAACGCGGTTTGGCAGCTTGTTGAGCTTGCCCGTGCATTGCCGACGGTTGGGGTTGGCGCGATTGGAGAGGGAAGCGAAAAGGCGGAAATCTCCGCTTTGGCGCCCGAGAACCTCGTCCTTTTCGATGCGGTGCCATCCGGGGCGCTGCCGCCGCTGCTGCGGCAGGCCGATCTGCTTTGGCTTGCCACCGAGGATGTGCCGCTTTACCGCTATGGCGTTGCGATGAATAAGCTGTTTGATTATATGAGCGCCGGACGCCCTGTCATCTTTGAAACCCCTTGCCTTAAAAATCCGATTTCCGAGAGCGGCTGCGGGATAACCGTTTCCCCATCGGACAAGATAGAAACGCGGCGAGCGGTAGAGGCTTTGCTGCGCCTTTCTCCCGCCGAGCGCGGCGCGATGGGGGAGCGGGGACGCAGAGCGGTGGCCGGGCGATACGGCTATCCCACCCGTGCCAAACGATATAGAGGCTTTTTGGAGGAATTGATCAATGCCAAACGAAAGGGATGATTCCACTCTACAGACCCCGCGCAAAGGGCTGCTGGGGTGGCTGCGCGGGGTGATCGACCGGCTGCTGTGCCGGCCAAAGCTGAGTGTCCGGCTCAAGGGAGAACCGAACGCTCTTTATCCGGGCATGAGCAGAAAGGAGATCCGCCATGTTGCCGCGGCGATTTGCAGAGCTGCCTGCCGAAATGCAAAATGAATCGGTACGCCCCTACTATGAGCTGCTTTCCGCGAAAAGAAGGCAGCTCTTTTTGCGGCGTGCGCTCGAGCTGCCGCTTTGTGCGTCGCTGCTTTTTTTGTCCGCGCCGCTGCTGCTTTTGCTGGCTCTGGCAATCCGGCTGGACAGCTCCGGCCCAATCCTCTACCGTCAAATTCGGGTGACCGCTCTCGGGCGGCGGTTTACCATCTATAAATTTCGCACGATGCACAGTACACCGGAAAAAATCGCGGTGCTCGCCGGGAGGGGGGACGAGCGTATCACCCGAGTGGGGGGATGGCTGCGCCGGCTGCGGCTCGACGAGCTGCCGCAGCTTTATAACATCCTGCGGGGGGAGATGAGCTTTGTCGGCCCCCGTCCCGAGCTACCCCGATTTGTAGAACGGTATGATCCCGCATCGCTCGCCACGCTGCTGCTTCCGGCGGGGCTGACCGGAAGCGCCTCGCTTGCCTTTGCGGATGAGGAGCAGTATCTTGGCACCGAGCAACGCGAGCGGGTCTACGCCGACCTGATTCTGCCCCGCAAAAACGCGATGAATCTCCAATATATCGCCTCCTTTTCGCTTGGCAACGACATAGGGCTATTGCTGCGTACGGTGCGGTGCTTTCTGCTGGGCGGTGATTTTGACCGGTCATCCCAACGCGGGGCGGATGCGAAGAGGACAGGCTGAAGGTGACAGTTGACGGGTTGGGGAGAAGCGGTTACAATACAATAGGGGAAGAGCAGATCGTAGAAGCCATGCTGTTTCCCCTTGGATTGGAATGAGAAAAATATGCAAACCCCTGCAACAAAAATTGGCGGTATCCGCACATAATAGACGAACCGCTTAGAATGGTGGTGGACAAATTACGTGATTGACATTGAAATCGTAAAAGCAGCAAAGCAGGGCGATCCCGACAGCTTTGCTCGGGTGTATGATATCATTGCACCGGAGCTTTA
>CAZVAV010000164.1:0-5387 GCA_964625135.1 uncultured Oscillospiraceae bacterium
CGTGGGAGAAGTATTTCCCGAGGCCAAATACCAGCGGTGTACCGTCCACTTTTAGGCCGGAAGTGTCGAGCGAAAACAGCAGCGAGTGTGGGCGGCTCAAGACCCACAATAAAATGTATCATGCGCCACGTTTTAAGGGCTTGAGGGTTAGCGGGGAATCTGCTATAATACTCAGACAAGGACGGTGATTCCAATGGATGAGAAAATGTTGCTGGAAGCGATCCGGCAGATGATCAAGGAAGAAATCAAGGAAAACAATCAATCTCTGAAAAGTGAGATCATGGAAGGTTTCAATACCGTGATTGAGGACAAGGTTTCCAAAGAGATCCGCTTGATTGCCGAGCAGCATGGCGAGATTGTCAAAAAGCTTGAAAAGCTCGAAAAGGTTGATGATCATGAAGACCGCATTCAGACGCTGGAGCTTGTTGCCAAAACGCACACCAGCGAAATTCAAGAGCTGAAAAGAGCATAACAATACACAGGGCGCGACCAGATTTTACTGGCCGCGCTTTTTCATACCCTCAAGCCCTTAAAACGTGGCGCATGACAACACGATTTAGAAAGGGGAACCTTTATGAGTACTTCAATGATAAAGATTAACGAAACCGACGTTTTGATCAAGGAATTCAGCGGCCAGCGCGTAGTTACCTTTAAGGATGTTGATGCGGTGCATGGCAGACCGGAGGGGACAGCTCGACGCAACTTCAATGAAAACAAAGGCCATTTAATCAAAAATGTTGACTACTTTACCGTTGAACTAACTACGAACGAAATTCGTACGCAGTTCGGCGCGGGAAAAAACGCGGGGCGCACATTGACCGCGCTCACCGAATCCGGCTAGCGTTGCTTTCAGGCGATGGGGCAGGTATTCACAGAGGAGAGGGCTTTTTTGCCGATGCTAAAAGTCTCGTTGGTGTTGGATGGAAAATTGAGGTGTATTCATGGAATGAAATCTGCCACGGTGAACTAAGGTCATACGCAATAAACAATGGGAGATATATTGATTTATCTGACCATTATTACGAAATTACATTTTTACAGAACAAACGATGGTCAAAAGATGTAAATTTGACCTAATGTTTAATAACCGGAGTACATCATAACCAAAAAACACACAATTAAAAAAGAGAGCATTACGCTCTCTCTATTGCGGTCCTTATTCCACGGGGGAGTAAAAAAAGGTGGTGTTATCTACGATCTGGCACCATTTTTGGCGTTCTAGAACATGGATGATATCACCGCGCTTTGCGCCCGCGCCGATTGCCTTGGTGATGTCCGAGATATGGATCAGCTTATTTTCGTGCTGCTGAAAAACGGAAAGCAGACGATCCCTGAGATCATCGTTGGACGAGACGGCCTTAGCTTTCGCCGGTTTCGCGTTGATCAGACATTCCGGATGTTTCTTTAGGTAAAGGACATAGATTGTTTTGATCCGGCTGAGCAGTGTGGGAGAGATGCCGATCAGCTCAGACAATTCTTCAAAAGGACAGTTCGTGAGATCACGCATCAATTGATAGTTATGAAGCTCACAGTAGTCGAGAAAAGCAGAATAGCTGTCGTTCAAATAAATTTGTTTGATTTCGTCCATTCGATCAATCCTTTCATTTCTGATAACATAAAAATTTATTATACTCGGAATTTTGATCAGATACAAGGCTCAATTTCAATACCATCGTCAAGCTGCTGCCGGATGGCATTAATGAATCCGGCTCAGTGCGCGGACAGAGAGCAGATTTTTCTCCACCGTAAAGTGGATTTCAAATCCGGCAAATTCCAGCCCGTAGATTCGGTCGGACGCTTTTTGATAGGCGGGACGTGGATCCTGCGCCAGCACGGCAAGCAAGCCGTCGCGATGATCCGCGGGGATTTGATCGAGCAGCTCTGCCGGGACGAACACCTGAAGAACGCCTTCCAGCGACTGAAAAGCAAACCCACCCGCCGCATCGGGATGGGAGTCGGTGTAGGGCAGATAGGGCTTGATGTCGTAGATCGGGCTGCCGTCCATCAGGTCTGCCCCCGAAATATGCAGGCGAGGCCCTTCTTCGCTCTGCCATTCGATTTTCTCCAGCCGAACCGAAGAAAGGCCGATGGGATTTGGACGAAACGGGGAACGGGTCGCGAATACGCCCATGCGGGTGTTGCCGCCGAGCCGTGGCGGTCGCACGGTGGGAGACCATCCCTCGCGCATTGCTTCGGAGAATTGCCAGATCAGCCAAAGATGAGAGTAGCCCTCCAACCCCCGCAGCGCGTCGGGGTTGCGGAACTCCGGTTCAAAAATGACGATTGACTTGAGCGCGTCGATCAGGCCGCTTTGGCGCGGGATTCCGAATTTAGAAGGGAAGTCACTGCGAATCCGTGCGATCACCCGCATGGGAACGGTTTGTATCATCAAAAACACCTCGCATATTCATCTGCTTTTTTCAGTATACCTGTTTTTGCCCGCTCTTACAATCCGGATGGATCGGCGCGGCTAATTTTGCATAGAAGTATCAGTTGGTCAATTGTTTTTTTGATGATTTTCCCGTATAATGAAAAGCAACAGGTAGAATTGCTACATAAGACTGGAGGAGATCAAATGGAATTTCAGGAATTGCTTACACGGCGGGAGAGCTGCCGGGTCTATCAGAACAAGTCGGTGCCGCGCGAGACGCTTGAACAGCTGGTAAGGGCCGCTTGCCAGTCGCCCAGCGGCTGCAATGCCCAGCCGTGTCGTTTTCTTATCGTGGACGAGGCCGAAGCGAAGGAAAAGCTGGTTGCGGCGCTTGACGACGATGGATTGAGCGGATGTCCCTGGGGGGATACCGTTCCGGCCTTTGTGGTTCTCTGCGAGCAGAAGGCTACGCTGAAGCCCATGGTGGCCGAGCGGTACGATTCGCAGAAGTTTGCCCAGATGGATATCGGTATGGCGGCGATGACCCTTTGCTATGCGGCGACTGATCTCGGACTGGGAAGCTGCATGATCGGCACCTTTCATGAGCAGAGGCTCAAAGCGGCGTTGGGCATTCCCGAGGAGATTCGGGTGCGATTGATCATTACGCTGGGCTATGATGGAGTGGGTCATCCGCCACGCCGGAAGATTCGCAAACCCTTCGAGGAGGCTTGTGGATACAACCACTGGTAAAGCCGGAGACGACCCAAGGGCTTCGCTGACCCGACCGCATAGCAAACGGGAATTGCAACGCGCAAAGCGAGCAGCGTAAAATTAAAAATGCAACAAAGGAGACGGGGATATTCTCGTCTCCTTTGTTGCGTAATGAGTACTAACGAAAAAACCAAATCAAAGCAAACGGCTCAATTTGTGCAAATAGAGAGAAAATTACGTCGGTTCTTTGTTACTTAGCTAGTTGCATTTTGAGTTACATCGTGTTACAATTAACACAACGAGAGGAACGTGCGTTCTTTGAAATGGGGGGGAGAGGGCTTGATGTCCGGAAAGGAAAAAAAGGATTATCTGATGCGCTATCAAAATTGCGAGCGGGCGATTGCGCGGGTAGAGGACGAGCTGGAGCGGTGGAGATCACGGGCCGAATGGGCAACGACCAGCTACCAGCTTGCGCCGGCGCATACCAGCGGAGAGGATCGAATGCAGTCGGCAATTTGCCAGATTGCCGAGCTGCGCGGAGAGCTTTTTGACCGGTTGACCGATGCTGCCGCGGTGCGCCGGGAGATCCAGCAGGCGATTGGATCGGTTGAGGATGAAAAGCTGCGGCTGCTGCTCGAATACCGCTATGTGGATGCAATGACCTTTGATCAAATTGCGCGGGAGATGAGCTATAGCTGGAGGCAGATCACCAACCTGCACAATAAGGCAATTGAAGAGATCAAAATCAAGTGAGCTTTGGGTGTGGAAGAGGAGCAGGCAAAGAAGACGCGCCGTGGCGCGTCTTCTTGATAAATCTTGATGTTAAGCTGCCCGGGGCAGATGCTCGGGGTCGGATGGCGGAAGAGGACGGCGGGGAGTCGTGCCGGTTTTCCGCCTTTTTTGACCGCGTTGGGCGGTGGCGCGGCGATTTTGCTCGAGCATCGCGATCGCGGTTGCCACCAATATGGCACAGCCGAGGATGGTAAGGCAAAAGAGGAGCAGGGTTAGCAGTCCGGCGCGTAGATGATTCTCTCGCACCGCCGCCTGATCCACAGCAAAGAGATTTGCGTCGGTGAGATTGACCGAGACCGACGCAAAGCCGGTCGCCAGAGGGGAGATCGTGATCTGGTTTTGTGAAATCCGTGCGCCGGTGACCGCAGGCAGGGCAGTGGACTTTGCAAAATCCCCGCGCGGTTCGATCCGGTAGTCAACGGCAAAAAGGTTTCCGACCAGCTCGGAGGAAAAATCATGCATTGCGGAAAGGCCGAACCCAGCCAGTAGCGCAAGCATGAGCGCGAGTGTCAGAAGTCCCAAGGGTAGATAATATTTCAGTCTGGTCATTTTGTCTTCTCCTCTCGTTCCAAGAAATCGGAACAATTGTTCTGCGTCCTGCTGCTATCATATCACGAACGGTTGTTCTTTTTCAAGCGCTTTTTAAAAAATCGGAACAAACATTCTTGGCTTTTTAAAAATGGAGAAAATCAAAAAATTGTTTCAATGATCCGCTCGCAGGTGGCTGGGGAATAACGCCAGCGGTCGATGTGGTCAGCCTGTTCAAAATAGGCAAACGGCGTGGGGCAAGCCGGGACGGAAAATCCCTCGATCAAAATCAGCTTTACCTTCATCCGGGCCGGAATCAGGCTTTTAATGTAAACGCTCGCCGCTTGCCCGCACTGTACCGTCCCCTTTGGCTCGGCCAGCCCGGCAAGATTGGGAGCCAGCTCGACAAAGACGCCGTATGGCTCAACCGAACGAATCACCCCCGCAACGGTTTCTCCGGGGGTGAATTTCGCGGCGTTTTCCAGCCATGTTCCGAGCAGCTCCTTGTGGGTGAGTGAAATTCTCCCCTCCGCATCCCTGCCCTTGACCACTGCGCGAATTTTCTGACCGACGGCGAAACGATCGTGGGGATGGGAGATGCGGGAAACCGAAATGGCGTCGATCGGCAGCAGGGAAGCGATGCCGCAGCCGATATCGGCAAAGGCGCCAAACGGCTCAAGATGGGTGATTCGCGCATCGATGACGTCGCCGGGAAGCAGATGAGCCAGCAGCTCGTCGGCGCAGCGCTGCTGCGCTATCCGGCGGGAGAGAACCGGCATGACCACTCCATCCTGTGTATCGAAGCCGGTAACCACAAAGCAGACCGGCTTGTTTACCCGGGAAATGACGGCGATATCGCGGGTTTTTCCTTCCCGAATGCCGAGCGCGCCCTCTTCACGGGGAATAATCCCGCGCAAGCCCTCCCCGAGCTCGACAATCAGGTTGTGAGCCGCGTCGCAGACGACGGCTCTTCCCTCCAGAATAT
>CAZVAV010000165.1:0-5380 GCA_964625135.1 uncultured Oscillospiraceae bacterium
CTTCAATCGTATGATTACGGACGCCAAATCGGGGCGCGTTGATTTCATCATCACGAAGGAGATATCCCGCTTTTCACGCTCCACGCTGGACAGCATCCAGTACACCCAGGAGCTGTTAGAACACGACGTGGGGGTGCTGTTTCAAAACGACAACATTAACACGCTGGACAGCGATAGCGAGTTTCGGCTGGTGGTCATGGCAGGCGTGGCGCAGGACGAGGTGCGTAAGCTTTCGGAGCGGCTGAAATTCGGGTTTCGGCAAGCAATCAAAAACGGGCATGTGCTGGGCAACGACAAACTGTGGGGCTACGACAAAAAGGACTGCGTGCTGACCATCAACGAGGAGGAAGCCGGGGTGGTGCGCCGCATCTTTGACCTCTACGCCAATGCGCAGATGGGAATACGGCGCATCTCGCAAACGCTGCTTGACGAGGGCTTCACCAGCCGCAAGGGAAACGCATTCAATGTACTTACCATTCGCCATATCCTCGAAAATCCAAAATACAAGGGCTGGTATTGCGCCAATAAGAGCCAAACGGTGGATTACCGCAGCAAACGCAAGGTGTTTTTAGAGGAAAGCGAGTGGGTCACCTACCGCGACCCGTCGATTCCCGCCATTGTACCGGAGGAACTGTGGGACAGGGCGAACGCCCTATACAAACGCCGCAGTGAACAGATGATGTCCCACCAGAGCGGAGCGGAATTTCACAACCGCTACCCATACAGCGGAAAAATACTTTGCGAGGAACATGGGGTCAGCTTTCACCGGCAGGTGCTGACCAGTGCAAAGGGCGAGAAAGAGGTCTGGCAGTGCCGCGAATACCGCAACCGTGGGCGGGCGGCCTGTGCTGCACCACAGCTCCGTACCACAGAGCTCAACGAGATTATGGCGCAGATTTTTGACAAACTGGCGCAGAACAAGCAGGCGATTATCGACACCGTGGTGAAGCTGATTCAGTCGGTCCCCGACGAGCACGACTACGGGCGGGACGCGGCACGGCTGGAAAACGAGCTTGCCGAGCTTGCCGCCAAAAAAGACCGCCTGCTGGAAATGAGCATGGCGGAGGCAATCGCCATCCCCGAATTTAAAAAGCGCAACGACGGCTTCAACGCGCAGATGAAAACGCTGGAAAGTCGCCTTGCCGCCCTGTGGGAGGAGGAATCGAAAAGCAAAGCATCTGCCGAGCAGCTTGACAAAATCAAAACCGCCTTGGAGGAGGAATTATCCTTCCAAAGCGGCATCAACGCAGAGCTTGTCACCAGCATCTTAGACCATATCACAGTGAAAAAGGGCAGCACCAAAGAGGAAATCCACTTGGACATACATCTGAAAATCGGAGAGCCGTACGAGGTCGCCTTTGCCCGCAAAAAATCCTTCTTGCGCTTACTCCGTTTTTGATGATGTGCACCACCAAACGAAGGTTGTGCTCGATCAGCTCGTTCTTGGCATCATTGTCACCGGCACGGATTTGCTCCAGGCATTCTCGCTCGCGCTTGGCCGAGAGCGGCTTGGGAAAGGAGTGCCCGCTTCCCACATGAAGCACAAAGAAAAGGCGCAGCAGCGGCAAGCCCAGCAGCAGCGTTTCAATCAGCATGACGTGTCCCCCTCACAAGACCTTTTGTCTAATTTTATGAGGGATAGCCTGTCAGATAGATGTTGTCCGGCAGACAAACCGGTTACCGGCATCGATCAGCAGGTGCGTCACGGGTTTGCCTCCGAAATTTCCTTTTGCAGCTTTTTGGTGAGCTTCAAAAACACCAGACGATAGGAATCGTCGATCATCTGCCGCAGCGTCTCATCGGGCAAACCTCCGCCCAGATCCACCGAATTCCAGCATCGCTTATCGCTATAAAAGCCGGGCAGCACCTCGGGATGCTCCTTTCGCCAAAGCTCGGCCAGCATGGGCTCGCACTTGAGGTTGATGAGATCCTTTTCGGCATAGGCCGGATCGTACCGATCCGAGGGATGAAGCAGAGCGGCAAACAGCTTTCCGCCCACCATATAGCGATACCAGCCCCATTCCGTTTTGAAGTCCTTGGTGACGCCTGGTTTTGCGAGCAGATATTCATCCAGCCAAGAGCAGGGCAACATATTACATCGCTCCTTAAAAAAGGGGGGACTGTCCGAAGACAGCCCCCCTTTTGGTTTTGTAAGATCCGGGTTTAGAAAATGCCCTGAGCCATCATGGCATCCGCAACCTTCTGGAAGCCAGCGATATTCGCACCGGCAACCAGATCATAGCCCAAGCCATAGCGCTCGGCAACCTCGACAGAGGAAGCATAGATGTTCTTCATGATGCCCTGAAGCTTCTCGTCGACTTCTTCAGCGGTCCAGTAGAGACGCTCGGCGTTCTGAGCCATCTCGAGCTCGGAAACGGAAACGCCGCCGGCGTTGACAGCCTTGGAGGGTGCAACGATCATGTGCTTCTGCTCCTTGAGGAACTCAAGCGCATCGTTGGTGGTGGGCATGTTGGCAACTTCGATGTAGTACTTGACACCGGAAGCAGCGATCTTCTTGGCCCAATCCATGTTGACGTCGTTCTGGGTAGCAGCGGGCATGTAGATATCGACATTCTTGACGCCCCAAGCCTTGGTGCCAGCAACAAACTCGCAGTTGTACTTCTCGGCATAGGGCTTGCAGTGCATCGGATCCTTTGCACGCATATCGAGGATGAACTGAAGCTTTTCAGGAGTGTTGATGCCGCTCTCGTCATGGACATAGCCGTCAGGACCAGCCATGTAGGTAACAATCGCGCCAAGCTCCATCGCCTTCTTCATGATGCCCCAAGCAACGTTGCCGTAGCCGGAGATTGCGATGCGCTTGCCCTTGATGTCCTCGCCGTCATGCTTAAGGACTTCGCAGAGATAATAGACAGCGCCGAAGCCGGTAGCCTCAGGACGAAGGATCGAGCCGCCGGTGCAGACAGCCTTGCCGCTGACCGCGCCAAACTCGGAAGCGCCGACCAGACGACGATACTGACCATAGAGGTAGCCGATCTCACGGCCGCCGCAGCCAAGGTCGCCGGCGGGGCAGTCGATGTCCTGGCCGATATGGCGATACAGCTCGGTCATATAAGCCTGACAGAAGCGCATAACCTCAGCGTCGGACTTGCCACGGGGATCAAAGTCGCAGCCGCCCTTGGCGCCGCCGATGGGTAGGCCGGTCAGAGCGTCCTTGTAAACCTGCTCGAAGCCAAGGAACTTGACGATCGAAAGGTTGACCGAGGGGTCAAAGCGCAGGCCACCCTTATACGGTCCAAGCGCTCCGTTGTACTGGACGCGATAGCCGCGGTTGACATGATACTCGCCGTTGTCATCCATCCAGACAACACGGAACTCAATGGTACGCTCGGGCTCAACCATGCGCTCAAGCAGGCAGGCCTTCTCATACTCGGGATGTGCGTCGACGACGGGGCTCAGGGAAGAAAGAACTTCCTCAACGGTCTGCAAAAACTCGGGCTCGTTCGGATTCTTCTTCTTGGTGTCTTCAATTACTCTTTGTACGTAAGCGTTCATACCTGAATTGCCTCCTCAAATTTTGACATAACAGCAACGAACGATGTTTTGAAGGAAAACCTGCATATGTAAATTCCTCCAACGCTCTCATCTTAACACGTTCCCTCTGCCAATTCAAGTGATTTATTTTTTAATTTTGAATTTTAACGGAAAAATAATGTAGAAATATCCTGATTTTTTTAGGCGAAATTACATAATTTTTTTATACTTTTGCGCTGTAAACAAGGAAATCAGTAACTCGTTTGCCCCCCTGCTTCCGCCGTCCTTCAAAACAGGTTTTGTCACATTTTGAATGAAATCCTGCGAGCCCTGTTAAATATTGAAAAGATTTTTTGACATGCGCTTTTCCCACGGTTGATTTTGCAGTGTCCCGGAAAGTAGGCTTCATTTTCTTCTGTTCGGGCGGCGGACGTCTCAAAATCCGGGAATCGGATCGTCCGTTTCGCAGCAGCGAAGCCCTTGGAAAATCAGGCTCCTTTCGCCGAAAGATCGAGCTTTGATTGAAACTCCTGCGGCACATTCTGTTCGATAATGCCGCGCATATAGTCGATTGAAAACGCGCCGGGGCGGATCGCCACGTCATAGGCGGCGGCAAGCTGCACGATGCCGTGAGAAGCCTCCAGCTCCTTTGTATATTCCGAAAAGGGATAGGTGCGCAGGTGCTTTGCCAGCCCTTCATATTGGATCACCGTTGGGATCAGCTCTGCCCGGGTGATCGAGGTCTCCCCCGTTTCCCCATCCTTTGTGATGTCGATGTCGAGCATTCCGCCGAGCATGTTCTGCGGATAAAGCATACTGCCGACAAAGTTCCCCAGTGAATAGGCGATCAGCATCCGGCGCCCGTTTTGACCGGTTCGCCATTCGATCGGCTGAAGGGTGTGGGGATGGCTTCCGATCACCAGATCCACCCCCAGATCGGCAAACCACTGCGCCAGCTCAAGCTGGTTATCGTTGACGGTCAGGCTGTATTCGGTGCCCCAATGCGGAACCACGACGACAAAATCGGCCGCGGCGCGAGCCAGCTCGATCTGCTGCTTCATCAGCTCCCGCTCGTCGGTGCGGATATAGCGCATCGGGGTCGAGGCCGGAAGGCTCAAGCCGTTGGTGTGCTCGGTCATCGGCACCCATCCGATGGTAATGCCGTTTTTCTCGGTGAGGATCGGCTTTTGCATTGCGTCTTCGGTACGCCATGCCCCGAATACGGTCACCCCCTGCTCGCCCCAGAAGTCGAGGGCGGACACAAGGCCGCGCTCTCCCATGTCGAACATGTGGTTATTGGCGACGTTTACCACATCAAAGCCGATGTCCACCATATGCTTTCCCACCGCCTCGGGAGAATTGAACATCGGATAGCCCGAGAGGGGGAAAAGCCGTTCGGCGATAATCGTCTCCTGGTTGATCATCGAGAGATCCGCGTCGGCGACAAGCGCCGCGACATGCTCGTAGACCGGGGCGAAATCGAAGCCGCTTCCCCCCGCGTATTCGGCGGCCTGCCGGTAGATGCTGTCGTGAATCAGGTTATCCCCCACCGCCTTGAGCCGCACCACCGAATCGGGTGCAATGGGCAAAACAGGCGGTGTCTCCGGCTCCGGCACAGGGGCGGAGGAGGAGGAAACCGGAACGGGCTGCGCCGCGCCCCGGGTCGGCAGAATCAAACCGGTCGTCGCCGCAAATACCGCGAGCGCCCCGCAGCAGAGAACCAGAATCAACGCTCCTAGCTTGATGGTGTCCTTTCTCATAACTCTCCTTCTCGAGCCACGGGCGGCCCGTCGTTGTTGTTCCCGGCCTTGGGTGGCTTATATCCGTCCTCCATCATCCGTTCTTGGGGTTGCGCACTGTGTCATCGTAGCCCATCCGCTGGGAA
>CAZVAV010000166.1:0-589 GCA_964625135.1 uncultured Oscillospiraceae bacterium
CAAAATCTCGACCGGCGCTTTCTGTTAAGCGAAATGAACCGGGAAGGAAGATGACAAGATGCAGAAAAAGACCCTTCGTTTCACCAAAATGCATGGCTGCGGAAACGATTATATCTACTTCAATTGCTTTGAGGAAACGGTGGAGCATCCCGAGGCGCTGAGTGTTCGGCTCTCGGATCGCCACTTCGGGGTGGGCGGGGACGGCATTGTGCTGATCTGCCGCTCAACGGTGGCCGACGCGCGGATGCGGATGTTCAACGCCGACGGCAGCGAGGGAAAAATGTGCGGAAACGCCACCCGCTGTATCGGCAAATACCTCTACGACCGCGGCGTGATTCAAAAGGAGACGATCACCCTTGAGACGCTAAGCGGCATCAAGACGCTGCGGCTGACCGTCGAGGGCGGCGCGGTGCAATCGGTACAGGTCGACATGGGCGCGCCGATTCTCATCCCCGGCTCCATTCCGGTCAGCCTGCCGGGCGACCGGGCGATCGGGGTGACCGCTGTGCTCGCAGGAGAAGCCCGCACCTTCTCCTGCGTCTCGATGGGCAATCCCCATTGCGTCCTCTTCACCACCGGCGTCGAGGCG
>CAZVAV010000166.1:599-2628 GCA_964625135.1 uncultured Oscillospiraceae bacterium
AGCGGATCGGCCCGGCTTATGAAAACGACCCGCTGTTCCCCGAGCGGGTCAACACCGAATTCGTTGAAATTCTCGATTCCCACACCCTGCGGATGCGGGTTTGGGAGCGGGGCAGCGGCGAAACGCTCGCCTGCGGCACCGGGGCCTGTGCCTCGGCGGTGGCGGCGGTGCTCGCCGGTCACTGCAAGCTGGGCGAGGACATCACCCTGAAGCTGCGCGGCGGCGATCTGGTGATTCGCTATACCGGCGAGACGGTGCTGATGAGCGGCGGCGCGACCTTTGTCTTTGACGGCGAGGTCGAGGCGTAACGACCCGCAGTGTGAAAAAAGGAAAGGGAAGCGTAACGTATGAGCAAATATATCTTTGTCACCGGCGGCGTTGTTTCGGGGCTGGGCAAGGGAATCACGGCTGCCTCACTCGGGCGGCTGCTGCGGATGCGGGGTCTTCGGGTCGCGGCGCAGAAGCTTGACCCCTATATCAACGTGGACCCCGGCACCATGAACCCCTATCAGCACGGCGAGGTGTTCGTCACCGAGGACGGGGCCGAGACCGATCTTGACCTCGGGCACTATGAGCGGTTTATCGACGAGAACCTCAACAAATACTCCAACCTCACCACCGGCAAGGTCTACTGGAATGTGCTCAACAAGGAGCGCAACGGCGATTACCTCGGCGAGACGGTGCAGGTCATCCCGCACATCACCGGGGAAATCAAGGACTTTATCTACTCGGTGGGCAAAACCAGCAACGCCGATGTGGTCATCACCGAGATCGGCGGCACCGTCGGCGATATTGAGAGCCAGCCGTTTCTTGAGGCGATCCGTCAGGTCTCGCTCGAGGTCGGCGCTCACGACTGCATGTTTATCCACGTGACGCTGGTGCCCTATATCAAAAGCTCGGGCGAGCACAAATCCAAGCCCACCCAGCACTCGGTCAAGGAGCTTCAGGCGATGGGCATCTCACCGACGGTCATCGTCTGCCGAGCAGACGAGCCGATCGACCGGTCGGTGCTGCGCAAGATTTCGCAGTTTTGCAACGTCAAGGAGGACTGTGTCATCGAGAACCGCACCCTGCCGGTGCTCTACGAGGCGCCGATCATGCTGGAGGAAAACGGGCTGGGGAAAATCGTCTGCCGGGAGCTCGCCCTCGATTGCCCCGCGCCGGACATGGCAGAGTGGAAGGCGATGCTCTCCCGCATCGAGCGTCGGGACAAAAGGGTGACCATCGCCATCGTCGGAAAATACGTCAGGCTGCACGACGCCTACCTCTCGGTGGCCGAGTCTCTGCATCACGCGGGCTATGAGAACGGCGCGGTGGTCGAAATCAACTGGGTCGAGGCCGAGGAGGTCACCGACCAAAGCGCCGGGGCGCTGCTCGGCTCGGCCGACGGCATTCTGGTGCCGGGGGGCTTCGGCGACCGGGGCATCGAGGGAAAAATTGCGGCGGCTCGCTATGCCAGAACCCACGACGTGCCCTATTTCGGCATCTGCCTCGGAATGCAGATCGCGGTCATCGAGTTTGCTCGGGATGTCCTTGGGCTGGCAAAGGCCAACTCGACCGAGTTTGATCCCGCCACCGCGTTTCCCGTCATCGACCTGATGCCCGACCAGCACGGGGTGGTGATGGGCGGGACGATGCGGCTCGGCTCCTATCCCTGCCGGCTTACCCCCGGCTCGATGCTCGAGCGGGCGTATGGCGAAGCGTTGATCGGGGAGCGCCACCGCCATCGCTATGAGTTTAACAACCGGTTCCGCCGACAGCTACAGGAGGCGGGGCTCGGCATTGCCGGAGCCTCCCCCGACGACCGGCTTGTCGAGGCTGTCGAGCTGCCGGAGCACCGTTTTTTTGTGGGGGTGCAGTTTCACCCCGAATTCAAGAGCCGTCCGAATCACGCGCACCCCATCTTCCGTGAATTCATCGCCGCCTCGCTCGCGGCCGAAGAGAAATAGAGAAACAAAGACAGACAGGAGGATCCTTTGTAATGAAGCTCAACCAAAATTACGCAAACCTCAAGGAAAGCTACCTCTTC
>CAZVAV010000166.1:2638-5370 GCA_964625135.1 uncultured Oscillospiraceae bacterium
CCGTTGCCCGCAAGGCGCGGGAGTATGCCGAGGCACACCCCGAGGCCGACATCATCAAGCTGAGCATCAGGGATGTGACGCTGCCGCTCGCCCCGGTCGTCGTCGAGGCGATGAAGCGCGCCGCCGACGAGATGGGTCACAAGAAAAGCTTTCGCGGCTACGGCCCCGAGCAGGGCTATGATTTTCTCAAGCAGGCAATCGCCGATTATTACCGGAGCGAGGACGCGGTGACGCTCGCCCTCGACGAGGTGTTTATCAGCGACGGCGCGAAGAGCGACCTTGGCAATATCCTCGACCTCTTTGACGCCGACAACACCGTTCTGATTCCCGACCCGGTCTACCCGGTTTACGTCGATGACAACGTCATGGCGGGTCGCCGGATCGTGATGCTCAACTCCACTGCCCAAAACGACTTTGCCCCGATGCCCGACGAGAGCCAGACTGCCGATATCATCTACCTCTGCTCGCCGAACAACCCCACCGGCGCGGTCTATACCCACGCCCAGCTCAAGGCTTGGGTGGACTATGCCAACGCCAAGGGCGCTGTGCTGCTCTTCGACGCGGCGTATGAGTGCTTTGTCAGCGATCCCGGCCTGCCGCGCAGCATCTTCGAGATCGAGGGAGCCAGAACCTGTGCCATCGAGTTCTGCTCCTTCTCAAAGATTGCCGGCTTCACCGGCACCCGCTGCGGCTGGACCATCGTCCCGCACGAGCTGATGGGAGGCAAGCTCAACGCCATGTGGCTGCGCCGCCAGACCACCAAGTTTAACGGCGTGCCCTATGTGGTGCAGCGCGGCGCGTCCGCCGTCTTTACCGAGGAGGGCATGCGGCAGATTCGGGAAAATATCGACTACTACCGGGAGAATGCCAAGATCATCGGCGACGCGCTGACCGAAATCGGTATCCCGTTTGTCGGCGGCAAGGATTCTCCCTATCTCTGGCTCGAGTGCCCCAAGGGGATGGAGTCCTGGGAGTTCTTCGATTTCCTGCTGGAAAAGGCCAACGTCGTCGGTACCCCCGGCGCGGGCTTTGGCAAAAACGGCGCACATTACTTCCGGCTGACCGCCTTTGGCGACCGCGACCGCACCAGAGAAGCGGTCGAGCGGATCAAAAGGGTGCTCGGCTGAGCGTTGATCAATGGATTCCCGAGGGGAGCTTGCCCCTCAAAAAGGAGCGCTGTGGAAGCAATTCCGCGGCGCTCCTAAGAATCGGAGGAAAATTACCCCATGCAATCGGCTATTGTTGTGTCCCAACAGGTTTTGGTTATGTTTTTGCTCATCGGCTGCGGCATCCTCTGCAACAAAAAGAAGATGCTCGGCGAGGCGGCCGCCCGGCAATTCTGCTCGATGCTGCTCAATCTCGCGCTGCCCGCCGTTGTCCTCAACTCCTTTCTGCGCCCGCTGCGTGCCGAGTACATCGACGGCTTTCTGATGGCGCTGGGCATCGCCTTTGTGATGCACCTGCTCGCCATCGGCGTTTCGTATGTCCTGATCCGCCCGAGAGCGGGGGAGGACTATCGGGTTGAGCGGTTTTCGGTTGTCTATTCTAACTGCGCCTTTATGGCCTTCCCGCTGCTGCGGGCGACGGTGGGGGAGGACGGGGTGTTTTACGCGACTGCCTTTGTCGTATTCTTCATCCTCTTTCAGTGGACGCACGGCATTCTCGCGCTCGGTGGGAAAATCGTTGTGCGTAAGCTGGTCAAAAATCCCTGCATTCTGGCGGTGGTCGCGGGCTTCGTTCTCTTTTGTACCCAGCTGCCGCTGCCCGTGCCGGTCTATTCGGCCATATCGATGCTCAGCTCGCTCAACAGCCCGCTCTCGATGATCATCACCGGGGTGTTTTTGGCTGATTTGCCGCTTTCGGGGCTTCGCAATCTTCGGCTGCTCACCACAGCCGCGATTCGGCTGCTGCTGCTTCCGCTGCTTGCAATCGGGATCATGTGGGGCGTCGGCATGGCGGGCTGGCTTTCGGTCGGGCCGATTGTTTGCAGCTCGCTGGCCATCGGCTTTGCCTGTCCGGTGGCGGTCGCGGTCATTCTGATGAGCGCCCATCTAAAACGCGAGGTGCTCTACGCGAGCGAGCAGGTAGCGGTGAGCACGCTGTTCTCGCTGGTCAGCCTGCCGCTGGTGGCTGCGGTCTGCTTTGCGATTTTTTAATTGGATACGAAAAAAGCGCGTCCGAAAAATTCCGACGCGCTTTTTAGCAGCCTTCTGCTTATGCTTCCCTTGCGGCGACAAGGGTTCTGGCGGCAAGAGCCGGACGAACGACCTCGCGCAGCTCACCGTTGTGCTCGACAACGAAGAAGGTAATATGAGAAAATTTGCTCCAGATTTTGGTGGTGACCGAATCTCCCTCCTGCGGGATACCGGTCAGAACATAGGCAACCTTATTTTCCTTGATGTAGCGAATGATGGCCTTTGCAATGTCCTCGGAATAAAGCAGTACCATCTCGGCGTCCTTCTCCTTGGAAACGGCGAACAGATATTCCAACGAGTCGGGATCCTGAATCAGGCCGGGCTTTGCGACGTTGATCACCGAGAGCTCGGTGTCGGACATTTCGGCCAATACCTGACCGGCGCGGATGATCCGGTCACACCGACGCTGGTCGGTGACACAGACCACTGTCTTGGGCCGGCCGGTCGGCGGCGTCAATGCAATCGATTTTTCCGACACTGCCTCACCTCCTACAATATAAATTACGGTGCAGGCACGGCCACCAGCCGTGTCTGTTT
>CAZVAV010000167.1:0-5356 GCA_964625135.1 uncultured Oscillospiraceae bacterium
CAGGGGTCGTTGCGTCCGACCTTCTTGGAGGCTCTCTGAGCGGCGGCGGGACGTGTGGTATCTGGCTTTGGCTCGGCGGGGCGGGCGACCTGCTCGCGCTGCACTGGCGCCTCGATGCGCACCCGCAGGGTCAGCAGCATCCGCACCGTGTCCTCACGGATCGACTGAACCATTCCGTCGTACATCTCGGAGCCCTCCACCCGGTATTCGACCACCGGGTCGCGCTGGCCGTAGCCGCGCAGGTAGATGCCGCGGCGCAGCTCATCCATCGCGTCGATGTGATCCATCCAGTGGCGGTCGACGTTCTTTAAGAGCACCATCCGCTCGAGGTCGCGGGTCAGCTGCTCGCCCCACTCGTGCTCACGGGCGGCGTAGAGGTCGTGCGACCGCTTTTGCAGCTCATCACGGATGCCGTCCCGGCCGCGCTCGTCGCATTCGCCGATCGAGTAGCGCAGGTCGTCGGGGCCGACCACCCAGCCGAGCAGGTAGTCGCGCAGACCCGAGAGGTTCCAGTTTTCCTTGTCGTCGTCGCCGGTCAGGTAGAGGTTGACCGCGTCGTCGATGACTCCGTCGAACATCTTCTGGATCGTCTCGCGGATGTCCTCGCCGTTGATGACCGACATCCGCTGGGAGTAGATCATCTCGCGCTGACGGTTCATCACGTCGTCGAACTGGAGCACGTTTTTACGGATCGAGAAATTTCTGCCCTCAACCTTGGCCTGCGCCGACTCGATGGTCGAGGAAAGCAGCTTGGCCTCGATGGGGGTATCCTCATCAATCTTGAGGGTATCCATCATGTTCTGGATGCGATCTCCGCCAAACAGCCGCATCAGGTCGTCCTCAAGCGACAGGAAAAAGCGTGTCTCGCCCGGGTCGCCCTGACGGCCGGAACGTCCGCGCAGCTGGTTGTCGATTCGACGGGATTCGTGGCGCTCGGTGCCGATGATGAAAAGGCCGCCCGCGTCCCGTACCCGCTGTGCCTCGTCGGAGAGCTTGGACTTATACTTTTCGTGCAGGCTGCTGTAGAGGGCGCGTGCTTCGAGAAGCTGCTGATCATCGGTTTCGGCGTGGCCGTCGGCCTGCTCAATCAGCTCCTCGGCAATTTCCATCTTGCGCATTTCGTTGCGGGCGAGATATTCGGCGTTGCCGCCCAGCACGATATCGGTGCCGCGTCCGGCCATGTTGGTGGCGATGGTGACCGCCCCATACTGTCCCGCCTGCGCGACAATCGCCGCCTCGCGCTCGTGATGCTTCGCGTTGAGCACTTCGTGCGGGATGCCGCGCCGTTTGAGCATCGACGAAAGCAGCTCGGAGCGATCGATCGAGACAGTGCCGACCAGAACCGGCTGTCCCTTTTGGTGGCATTCGACCACCTGCTCGATGACCGCATGATATTTGCCGCTCTCGCCGCGATAAACGACGTCGTCATAATCATGGCGAACCACCGCGCGATTGGTCGGAATCACGATGACGTCCAGATTATAGATTTCGCGGAATTCATTCTCCTCGGTCAGCGCCGTACCGGTCATGCCCGAGAGCTTTTGATACATACGGAAGTAGTTCTGGAAGGTGATGGTCGCCAGCGTTTTGCTTTCCCGCTCAACCTTGACCCCTTCCTTCGCCTCGATGGCCTGATGGAGCCCCTCGTTATAGCGCCGCCCGATCATTAGACGGCCGGTAAACTCATCGACAATAATGACCTCGCCGTCCTTGACGACGTAGTCGACGTCGAGCTGCATCACGCCGTTGGCCTTGATCGCCTGATTGATGTGATGGGAGAGGGTAAGATTGTCGGCGTCGGTGAGGTTTTCGATTCCGAAATACCGTTCCGCCTTTTTGATGCCGCTCTGGGCGAGGGTGGCGGTGCGGGCCTTTTCGTCGACGATATAGTCGCCCTCGATCTCCTCCTGCTCCTGCTTGCTATCGAGCTCAACCACCTTGGTGCGGCGCAGTGTCTTGGCAAATTTGTCGGCTCGCTCGTAAAGATCGGTCGACTGATCCCCCGCGCCCGAGATGATCAGCGGGGTTCTCGCCTCGTCAATCAGGATGGAGTCAACCTCGTCGACGATGGCGAAAAAGTGCTTGCGCTGAACCAGCTGCTCCTGATAGACAACCATGTTGTCGCGCAGGTAGTCAAAGCCAAACTCGTTGTTGGTGCCATAGGTGATATCACAGGCATAGGCGTCCCGCTTTTCCTCGGGGCTCATGCCGGGCACGGCGAGGCCGACGGTCAATCCCATAAAACGGTGCACCTTGCCCATCCATTCGCTGTCGCGGCGGGCGAGGTAATCGTTGACCGTGACGATATGCACCCCATCGCCGGTGAGCGCGTTGAGATAGGCGGGGAGGGTGGCGACCAGCGTTTTTCCTTCGCCGGTCTTCATCTCGGCGATCCGCCCCTGATGCAGCACGATGCCGCCGATGATCTGCACCGGGAAATGCTTCATCCCGAGCACCCGCCATGCCGCCTCTCGGCAGGCCGCGAAGGCGTCGGGGAGGATGTCGTCGAGCGTCTCGTCATTGGCCAGACGCTCCCGCAGCGCGGGGGTG
Organism: uncultured Oscillospiraceae bacterium; assembly: GCA_964625135.1. Lineage (GTDB taxonomy): Bacteria > Bacillota > Clostridia > Oscillospirales > Ruminococcaceae > Yanshouia. The sequence goes on from CAZVAV010000167.1 coordinate 2,551, forward strand.
CAGGCTCTGAGCGCCCGGTCGTCGAGCGCGGCGTATTTCTCCTCAAGCGCGAGCACCTGATCCGCGATGGGGTTGATGCGCTTTAGCTCCCTGTCGGAGTAGCTTCCGAAAATTTTATTCAATATGCCCATGGGAACACCTCTTTTTCATTGCGGTTCGCAATCTTTTTATTGTCACGGCATCCGGCCGGATGCCAAACGGATCGAAATTAGTCGCGGGGGAGAAGGGTGGGGTCTTCGACATCGCGAACCGCACTGATATAATAGCCCTCGCTCCACTTGGTCAGGTCGTAATACATATACTTCTCCGGAATTACCGCCGTGCCCTTATCCGACTGGATGTCGGTGCTCCAGATGTTGCCCGGCGCGACATAACCGACCGTCAGCGTGATGCTGTCCCCCTTCTTGGAAATCCCTACCACATCCGGGGAGTAAGCGAGCTTGGCGATCAGCGGGACGCGGTAGGATTGGATCTCGGGATCGAACAGATAGCTCGCGTCGGTGTCGTCAAAGCTGCGGTGCTCAATGCGCACATTCGGCCCGAACAGCTTGACCGCGGCGACGTCAACATCCGAAGCGGGAACCAGCAGCATGCCGGTGTCGTCATAGGTATAGCTTTCCCGATTTTCCCCGGTCAAAGCAGCCCAGAGCGAAGCCTGCTGAAGAACATTCTGCTCGATGTTTTCCACGCGGGAAAACGGGACGGGGTCCATCATGACCACCGGGCTGATAAAGCTGGCATAGCGATGATATTTTGCGGTCGGATCAAGCACGTTCTGCACCGATCGGACGGTAAAAAGGATCACCGCGACAAGCCCGATGGCCGACAGCGCAAGAAAGGCGGCGCCAAGCGGAGCCGACAGCTTTCTGCGCCGGGACATTCCGCTGTGGGTTCGTTTGGTATGGTTCATGCATTCTCCTTTCAGGGACGGATCTGCCCGTTCCCTGTTACAATGTATTTGACCGAGGTCAGATCGCGAAGCCCCATTGGGCCTCTCGCGTGGAGCTTCTGCGTCGAGATGCCGATTTCGGCGCCCAGACCGAATTCTCCGCCGTCGGTAAAACGGGTCGAGGCATTGACATAGACCGCCGCGGAATCCACCTGGGCGATAAATTTCCGGCTCGCCGCAAGATCATTGGTGACGATGCCGTCGGAATGCCCCGTCGAGTAGGCGGCAATATGCTCGATCGCTTCCTCGAGGCTGTTGACCACCCTGACCGCGAGGATAAAATCGTTGTATTCGGTTGCCCAATCCTCCTCGGTGGCGGGCGCAGCCGAGCGCAGGATGGCTCTGGTTTTTTCACAGCCCCGCAGCTCGACGTTATGCAGGTCAAGCCTTGCTTTCATCATTGGAAGAAATTCGGTGGCAACCTCCCGATGAACCAGCACCGTCTCAAGGGAGTTGCAGACCGACGGGCGCTGGGTTTTGCCGTTGTCGACGAGATCAACCGCCATTTTCAGATCGGCCGCCCGGTCAACGTACATATGGCAGTTGCCGGCGCCCGTCTCGATGACCGGCACCGTCGCGTTTGCCACAACCGACTGGATCAGCCGGGCGCTGCCACGCGGAATCAGCACATCAATGTAGCCGTTTAAGCGCATCAGCCGTTCGGCGGTCTCGTGTGAGGTGTCCTCCACCAGTCCGATCGAATCGGCGGGAAGCCCCGCCTTCTCTACCGCGCTGCGCATCAGCCGAACCAAAACGCGGTTGGTGGCGAACGCTTCCTTCCCGCCGCGCAGGATGCAGGCGTTGCCGCTCTTGAGGCTGAGGACGGCGGCGTCGACGGTGACATTCGGCCGCGCCTCAAAAATCATCGCAACCACCCCGATCGGCACCCGGGTTTTTAAGATTTGCAGGCCGTTTGGGCGGGTGGTGCCGGTGTCGATCACGCCGATCGGATCGGCGAGACGGGCAACCTCGAGGGTCGCGTCGGCAATTGCGTCGATCCGGCTCTGGCTGAGGGTGAGGCGGTCGATCATCACGCTGCGAACGCCGGATTTGTGCGCGGTTGCAACATCAAGGCGGTTGGCCTCAAGAATCTCGCCGGCGTTTTCCCGCAGGGCGGCCGCAATCAGGCAGAGCGCCGTATTGCGGGTAAAGGTGTCGCTGGTGCGCAGGCGGGTCGACGCCTGCCGAGCGGATTTTCCGAGACTGATCAGATCATACATCGCGCTTTCCCCCTACAAAGTATGTACCGACCGCCTCGCCGTCAAACAGCTGATAAAGCAAAGCGGGATCGGAACCATTGATGATTGCCATATCCACTCCGGCAGAACAGGCGATCTGAGCGGCGTGCAGCTTGGTGGCCATGCCGCCCTTGCCGAAGATGCTGCTCGAAGCGCCGCCGAGGCTCATAACGGCATCGACATCCTCCACAACGGGAATCAGGGTGGCGCTGGGATCCTCCTTGGGATTGGCGGTATAAAGTCCGTCGATATCCGAGAGCAGCACCAGCGCGTCGGCGTCGACCAGGGTGGCGACGACCGCCGAAAGGGTATCGTTGTCACCGATCTCAATTTCCTCGGTCGAGACGGTGTCGTTTTCGTTGACGACCGGGATGATCCGAAACTCCAGCAGCCGCTGGAAGGTGTTGGCCGCGTTGTCCCGCCGACAGCCGGGGACGATGTCCTCCCGGGTCAGCAGAATCTGCGCGACCGAGTGATTGAATTCTCCGAACAGCTTGTCGTAGGTATACATCAGCTCGCATTGGCCGATCGCGGCGCAGGCCTGCTTGGTGGGCATATCCTGCGGTCGTGAGGAGAGGCCGAGCTCCCCCATCCCGACCCCGATGGCGCCGGAGGAAAC
>CAZVAV010000168.1:0-5350 GCA_964625135.1 uncultured Oscillospiraceae bacterium
AGCCTTCCACATCCCGCGGCCGCTCCGAAACGCCGATGGCGGAGAGCGGGCCGCCGTCCTCCCGCCGCAGCGCCTCCATCAGTTCCCCGAGGGCCTTGACATGAGAAAAAACGGCATCACTCTGCCTCAGGCCTACCTGACCTGGCGACACGGGCAAAAGCCGTTTTTGCTGTGACATCCCTCCCGCGCGGAAGATCGCGCAGGAGGTGGTGTAATTGCTGGTGTCGATTCCGAGATATCCGCGCATCATTCGTCTTCTTTTGCAGCGTCTTCCTCATCGGATCGCGCCGCCTCCTCATCCTTATGCAGCACAGTTGCACGGACAAAAGCGCCCAGTACCCCGTTGATATAGGAGGCATCCTCCTCAGTCGCATACTTTTTCGCGAATTCGACCGCCTCGTTGATCGAAACCCGCACCGGGATATCTGAGAAGTAAAGAAGCTCACAGAAGGAGAGACGTAGAATCGTCAGGGTAACCCGAGACAGGCGGGAGAGCTTCCAGCCGGTCAGATAGCTTTCGATCTTCTCGTCAAGCTCCTCGACATGCTCCTCAACCAGTAGCGCGAGGCGGCGGGTATAGCCGTCCACCTCGAGGGCCCGGCATGTGACCGCCTGATCGAGCAACTCCTGCATCGATTCTTTTTGGAAGGATTTTTCAAAAATCAGCTGAAACGCCGATTCACGTGCATCTCGTCTTTTCATATGTCCGACCTTTCAATTTGATGCTGAATGCGACACAAGGCCGCTCCAGAAAATTTCTGAAGCAGCCCGGTCAATTCATACTTGCGCCGCATTGGCGGGAAAATCGATCCCCTCGATCACCACATGGATCTTTGACACGGTGATGCCGGTCATGCTCTGTACCGCTTCCTTGACCGCCCGCTGAACCTTTTCGGAAACCACCGGGATTTTGACCTCGGCTTTCAGGATCAGGTGCAGCTCAATTTCGGCGATATCATCGTTGAGGTTGACCACGACCGATTTGGGGAATTGACGCTTCGAGATCATTCCCTTAAAATCAACCGGCGCGGCGGCGATATGTGCCACACCGGAGACCTCAGAAGCCGCCGTAGCGGCAATGGTAGCAAGCACCTCGCGGGAGATCCGCAGCGTGCCGACGGCATCGGCGCGTCCGGTATTGGTTTGATTCATCTATCATCCCTCCGTTGTCAATATACAAAGGCACCCACCCAAAAAGGTAGGGCGAAAGACCTGATCTCCACTTAAGTTCTATCAAGACTATTTTAGTTATTATATCACATTTTTTGTATATGACAACCGGAATATACAAATTTAATCTTCGTGGTTATAAGAAATAACGATTTGTAGATCGGACCCCTCACCAAACGGTTGTCCTGCACTTATTAACAAAAATAACACCGAATTTTGATGCGCACCGGATTGCTTTTATGGATATTTTATCCCTAAAGCCGGACGATCAAAAGAAAAACGAACCTGATGAACGGAAAAATCTCAATTTTGTCAAAACCATAAGAAAAGCTTAATCTATTGATTATTGAAATTGATTTTACTTATAGGTTTGCTTTGACTAGAATGAAAACAACGAGCAAGGAAGGTCTTACACAATCTAAAACAGGAGGTATTATCATGTTGTCAACCTTGACTCAGACCGGTACCAAATCCAGCGAAAAGAAGAAACTCAAAATTCCGCACTCCTATGTCATTGTTTGTATCCTATTGATCTTCGTGTCGGTTTTGACCTACGTGATCCCCGCTGGTGAATACGATCGCTTTAAGAACGATGCCGGTACTACCATGGTGGATGGAACGTCCTTTCATTATGTCGAATCCAGTCCAGTACCTGTTTGGGATATTCCAAACTATGTGATGAAGGGCCTGACCAAGCAGGCCGATATCATCTTTCCTCTGCTCGTGATTGGCGGTTCACTGGAGGTGATTTTGGCAACCGGTATGTTCCATGCCTACTGTAACAAGATGGCGCGGGCCTGCGCCGGGAAAGAAAGATTATTTATCCCGGCTATTTTGATGGTGTTTGCCATCATCGGCATTACCCAGTCCACCAATAAATTTATCGGGTTTGCTCCGCTAGGCGCTATGCTGGCCGCTACACTGGGCTACGATGCGGTAGTTGGAGTAGCGATGGTGCTCTTAGGGGTCGGCATCGGCTTCTCAACCGGCATCCTTGCGCCGACTACCGCCGTCGCGCAGCAAATGGCCGAGTTAACCGCCTATTCCGGTATGTGGCTGCGGGTTGTAAGCTTCTTTGCTTTCTTTGTCGTCACCGCTCTTTACATCATGCACTATGCCGAAAAGTCCAAAAAGGACTCGACCAAAAGCGTCCTCTACGGTGCAGAGGGGCTTCAAACCTTTGATATAAGCTCCACTCAGGTTGAGATCGAGAAAAAGCACGCCCTTGTGCTGGGAATTGTCATCGCCTCCTTTGGCACACTGATGTACGGCTGTGTCAATTTTGAATGGGGTCTGGTGGAGACCGCCGTCTGTTTCTTCTGGATGGCCTTTGTCGGCGGACTGGCCTACGGCTTTGGCCCGAGCAAGATTGCTTCCAATTTTGTCAAGGGCGCAAAGGGAATGACCTCGGCCGCCTTCATCGTAGGACTTGGCGCCACCGTTGCCATCATTCTTTCGCAAGGCAAGGTGCTGGATACCGTTGTGATGAACCTCGCTGTTATGCTGAACTGGTTTCCTAACTTCCTGCGCGCACCGATGATGCTGCTCATGAACGTAATTGTCAATGGATTTGTCACCTCCGGTACCGGTCAGGCCGCTGTCGTAATGCCGGTTCTGATTCCGGTGGCCGATCTCTCCGGCATCACCCGGCAGACCGCTGTGCTCGCCTATAAATTCGGCGACGGCTTCTGCAATTACATCCTGCCGCATGCTGCGGCTTTGATGGGCTTTTTGGGCGCCACGGGCATCGGCTATGATCGCTGGATGCGTTTTATGGGAAAACTCTTCGGCTGGTGGATGCTGACGGGTTCCGCGATTCTGATGGTTGCTTATTTCATCCAATACGTATAGAATAGGGACAACAGCGATAGCCCGCGGCACCCTGCGGGCTATCGCACATCTGAGGTAATGTGCTATGATGAAACAACAATTGTGTCAATTCATTGACACCCTAAAGCCCAGCCTGACCGGGATCGCAGATTTTATTTTTGATAATCCCGAGGTTGGCTTGCAGGAATTTAAAGCGAGCGCCCTGCTTTGTGACACGCTTGAGCAAAATGGCTTCACCGTAGAGCGCAGCGTCGGCGGTTTGGAAACTGCGTTTCGCGCCGTTTGGCGGCATGGAGAAGGCGGCCCTTCAATTGGCCTTCTCTGTGAATATGACGCACTGGCCAAGCAGGGTCATGCCTGCGGACACCATACCCAAGGCCCCTGCATCATCGGCGCGGCGCTTGCGCTCAAAGCGGTCTCTCCCCTTCAGCCCTTCCAGATTGTGGTTTATGGGACGCCCGCGGAGGAAACCACAAGCGGAAAAATTACCATGCTCAAAAACGGCTGCTTTCAGGACATTGACGTCGCATTGATGATGCATTTGAGCCCGGAAACCTGTGTAGATGTGCGATCGATGGCACTGACCAAATTTACCGTAACCTTTTACGGACAGGCGGCGCACGCTGCACTCAAGCCCGAGTCCGGAAAAAGTGCGCTGGACGCGCTAATTCTCTCATTTCAAGGCTTGGAATTTATGCGGGAGCATGTCAAGGATGATGTGCGAATTCACTACACCGTTCTCGATGCGGGCGCTCCGGCAAACAGTGTGTCTGCCAAAGCGGTGGGAAGCTTTTACGTGCGCAGCTACAACCGTGCTTATCTCGACGATGTGGTGCGGCGTTTTGAAAATGTAATGAACGGCGCAGCGTTGATGACCGATACCTCTGTGGACATTCATGTGGATAAGGAGCTTGACAGCAAGATCCCTGTCTACTCACTCAACGATCTGCTGATGAAAAACGCTAGGCTGATGGATGCGCCGCAGCTGGATGCACCGCGCGAAAAGACCGGATCAACCGATTTTGGAAATGTTATGTATCGGGTTCCCGGCTCCTGCATCCGGATGCATTTTGTTCCCAAGGGTACCAGTTCCCATTCCCAGGCTTATCTTGACGCCGGAAAAAGCGAATCCGCGCATAATGCTCTCCTTTGCGGCGCAAAAATTCTGGCGGGTGTTGGTTATGATCTGATTACCGACCCGGCGCTGTTCCGAAAGATTCAGGAAGAATTCAAGCACAATCTTGAGGCCGCCAGGCAGGAAGTTTGAACGATGCAAAGCCGGAGGTGAGGAGGAGCCCAGATGAATTTAAAGGAGCAGCAATATGTCGTTGCCTTGGCCGACTACGGCAGCATCGTAAAAGCAGCCGAGCATCTGGGTATTACGCAACCGGCACTCAGCTCTTATCTTAAGAATTTAGAGGGTTCGCTGAATGTAAAGTTGTTTGAGCGCTCTGAAAAACGCTTTTTGCCGACCGAAGCCGGCCGTCTTTATGTTGAAAAGGCTAGATCGATCCTTCGCCTTCAGCATGAGCTTGACATTCTGCTGGCCGACGTTTCTTCCGGAAGACTTGGCAGACTGCGCATTGGTCTTCAGGTGCGTCGGGCGCCCTGGCTGATCCCCTCTTTGCTCAAGGTGTTTTCCCACTATTATCCCTATATTGCGGTAACTCTGGAGGAATCTCATATCAGCACACTGGAGGAGATGCTGCTCGATGACCGTTTGGATATTATGCTGGCCAACACCTACTGTAAAAAGAAGGAATTTGACTATTTGTTCGTCAGAGAGGATCGAGTTCTGCTGGCCGTCGCGCAGGAGCATCCACTCGCGCGCAGCGGCCGGAAGGTGGAGGGATGTCCCTATCCCTGGATTGATCTTCAGCGCTTTCAAAATGAAAAGTTCATCCTCAACCAGCCGGATCAGCATATGCGCCGCACCGCAAATAAGGTTCTTGCTTTATCAGGTGTCACGCCAAAAAAAACGATGCTGGTGCGAAGCACTGAGGCCTGCGTCCAGTTGGCCGCGGAGGGACTGGGTGTATGCTTTACGATGGAAAGCTATGCCCGCCGCACCAAATACCACAAAAATGCAGTCTTTTTTTCGATCGGTGATCCAATTGCATCCTCCGATTTTATGGTTGTTTATCGCAAGGGTGTTCACCTACCGGAGTATATCATGCAGTTTGTTGATCTTTTGAGAGAAATTTTTTGATATGACGCAGTTCTCCAAAGGAGGTTCGGCATGAATTTGAAGGAGCAGCAGTATCTTGTGGCATTGGCAGAGAATGGGAGCATCACTCGTACTGCCACGCAATTCGGCATCTCACAGCCGGCTCTGAGCGCCTATCTGAAC
>CAZVAV010000169.1:0-5313 GCA_964625135.1 uncultured Oscillospiraceae bacterium
GTGAGGAGTACGGCAACCCCTCCTCGCTGCACAGCCGGGGAGTGCAGGCACAGCGTGTGATCGAGCGGGCGGCTCATCAGCTGGAGGCGGCGCTGGGGATTAAGCGCGGCAAGGGAAGGCTGCTGTTCACCTCGGGCGGAACCGAGGCGAACAATCTCGCCCTCTTTGGCGGGTCGTCGGCGCTGCGCCGTCGGGGCAAGCGGATCGTCACCACCTCGGTGGAGCACGCCTCGGTGCTCGATTCGGCCAAGGAGCTGGGGTCGCGCGGGTTTGAGCCGGTTTTTCTTTCGCCGGGTGCGGATGGGAGAATTTCGGTCGACGCACTGCTTGACGCCTGCAACGAGGATACCATTCTCGTCTCGATGATGCTGGTCAACAACGAGGTCGGCACGGTGCAACCGATTGCCGATCCGGCGGTGGTGCGTGCCATCCGCAGGCGTTCCCCCAACGCGCTGCTTCATGCCGATGCGGTACAGGCCTTCTGCAAGCATCCCTTTTCGATGACCGCGTTGGGGCTTGATCTGGTTACCGTATCCGCCCACAAAATCCACGGCCCGAAGGGGGTGGGGGCGCTCGCCCTCGCCGACACGGCGCGGGTGGTGCCGCAGCTCTTTGGCGGCAGCCAGCAGCAAAAGCTGCGCCCCGGCACCGAGAATGTCGCGGGCATCGCGGCGCTTGGGCTGGCGGCGGAGTATGCTTCGCAGCAGCTCGATGAGAATCGCGAGCGGGTCGGCGCGGTGCGCGAGCGCATCCGGCAGCTTCTCTCGGCTGAGGAAGGGATTGTGTTTCACTCCCCCGAGGAGGCCTGCTCTCCCTTTCTACTGAACCTATCGGCGGTTGGCTACCGCTCCGAGACGATGCTGCACGCGCTGGCCGCCGAGGGAATCTTCCTCTCCAGCGGCTCGGCCTGCTCCAAGGGGGCAAAGAGCCATGTGCTCGCCGCGATGGGCTGTCCCGCGCGGGAGATCGACTCGGCGCTTCGCCTGAGCTTCTGCAAATACAACACCCCCGAGCAGGCCGAGCGCTTTGCCGAAACGCTGCTGCGGGTGCGAAAAACGCTGCACCGCAGCAATTAGAAGGAGAATTCCCCGATGAAAGAGATGTTTCTGCTCAAGTACGGCGAAATCGCCCTCAAGGGGGCAAACCGCGCTACCTTCGAGAGCATTCTGATGAAGAATATCCGCCGCCGCCTCTCCGACCTCGGAGAGTTTACCGTTTCCAAGGCGCAGTCCACCATTTCGGTTATCCCCAAGGGGGAGGAAATCGACCTCGACGAGGCCTACGACCGGCTCTCGAAGGTGTTTGGCATCTCGGCGATGAGCCGCAGCGCCATCGTCGAGAAAACCTTTGAGGCGATCTGCGAAGGGCTTCCCTACCTCGACGAGGCGCTTTCGCAGGCCAAAACCTTTAAGGTCAGCGCCAAGCGGTCGGACAAGACCTTTCCGCTCGCATCCCCCGAGCTTTCGGCAAAGGTTGGCCACCGTCTGCTGGAGCGTCACCCGCATTTAAGCGTCGACGTACACAACCCCGACGTGGTGGTCTGGGTTGAGGTGCGCGACCGCGCCGCCTATCTCCACGCGGGTCAGCAGCCGGGCGCGGGCGGCATCCCGGTGGGCAGCGGAGGACGCGCGGCTCTGCTGCTGTCGGGCGGCATCGATTCGCCCGTCGCGGGCTATATGATGGCCAAGCGCGGCGTACAGATCATTGCGGTTCACTTTGCCAGCCCCCCCTATACCAGCGAGCGGGCGCTGCTCAAGGTCAAGGAGCTCTGCCGCAGGATGACCGCCTACACCGGTCGGGTGCGCCTCGCGGTGGTCAGCTTCACCGAAATTCAGCAGGAGATCGGGCTGCACTGCCCCGAGGACTACTTCACCCTGATTATGCGGCGGTTTATGATGGAGATCGCCTCGCGCATCGCACAGGAAAATGAGTGCGGCGCGCTGATCACCGGCGAAAGCCTCGGGCAGGTGGCCAGCCAAACAATGAAGGCGCTGGCCTGCACCGACGCGTCCTCGTCGCTGCCGGTGCTCCGGCCGGTCATCGGCATGGACAAGGAGGAGATCGTCTCGATCGCCAGAAGGATCGATACCTTTGAAACCTCCATCCTCCCGTACGAGGATTGCTGCACCGTCTTTACCCCCCGCCATCCCAAGACCAAGCCAAATCTTGAGGCGGTCATCGCCGCCGAGCAGAAGCTTGACCGGGAGGCGCTGATTGAGAAAGCCCTGTCGATGGTCGAAACCATCCGCATCAGCCTTGATACCGAGTTTTCGATTGACTAACCGGAGGGAAAGCGACATGAACGAGCAGCCCAACGCCGCGCGCCGCCGCAGAACGCACGGCGCAAAGTGGAATGCTTTGGTCACCCCCCGGCTGATGCTGGGCGGCGGCGCGCTGCTGTTTGTCCTGATTTCGCTGTTTTGTTGGCTGCTTTCCGGTGCCGCCGACCGTTTGGAGGAGGACGATCCGGTCTTGCAGGCGGCGGTGAGCATTGCCCCATCCGCCGACCCGGTCGTCTGGGACGCTTCTTCAGAGCAGCCCGAATCGGAGCCGGAGCCCACGCCGGAAGCCTCTTCGGAGAGCGAGCCGCCGAGCGCCTCCTCGGAGAGCGCGTCCTCTGCGCCGGAACCCGCCTCCTCTTCCGCCGCAAGCGAACCGAATGCCGCATCCTCCTCGTTGGCCGCTCCCGCCGCGAGCGAGGCTGTGCCCTCGTCGTCGGCCGCCTCTTCCTCGGAGCCGCCCACTGCCTCCTCCCCGGCCTCCTCTTCACAGCCGGAGCAAAACGTCTCAGAGCAACCGGCGTCCTCCGCTCAGCCGGAGGAAGATCCCGTGGTCATCGACCTCTCCGCGCTGGAACAACCCGAGGAGCCGTCCGAAGAGGAAGATCCGATTGCTTCCGGATCGTATTCCGACCCGAAATCTCATCCCGATGCCGCCGATGAGACGCTGCTTTACACGAGCGGCGGCGCGAAAAAGCAGATGAACGCCTATGATCTGATCTGCCGGGCGGTACAAAACGAGACCAACGGCCTGCTCGCGCCCGAGGCGCTCAAGGCTCATGCGGTGGCGACCTACACGATGATCAAGTATAATAACGTCCGTGGCCTTGCCCCATCGGTCGTGCTCAAGACGCCGGTTTCCTCCAGCACCGAAAAGGCGGTGGAGGCGGTGCTCGGCCAGGCCGTCTATTATCAGGGCAATTATGCCAATACCGTGTATCATTCGACCAGCGGCGGACAAACCACCAGCTCGCAGGCCGTGTGGGGCGGTGCGCTGCCCTATCTCGTTTCGGTGGACAGCCCTTATGACAAACAAGCGCCCGGCTACAAGAGCATGGCGGTGGTCAGCCGCAAGAACTTTGCCAAGCGGGTCGAGCAGGTTTACGGCATTGCGCTTGACGGCGATCCCGCCGACTGGATTGAGGCCGAGCGCGATGCGCCGGGCGGCTATGTCGGCACCGTCTCGATCGGCGGAGATACCCGCTCTCAGGGAGGCAGCTACGGCACCGGCACCATTACCGGTCGCAGCGTGCGCGAGCAGCTGCTTTCGTTCGGCCTGCGCTCCCACTGCTTTGAAGTGGAGTACAACGACGACAAGGAGCAGTTTGAATTTACCACCTACGGCTACGGGCACGGGGTGGGGATGAGCCAGTACGGGGCGCATTACATGGCGCTCGACGGCTATGACTACCTTGAGATTCTCGAGCATTACTACACCGGAACCACGGTGGAATAGGAGGCCCCCATGAAGATTTTATCGGTCGATTACGGGGACGCCCGTACCGGGCTGGCCGTCTGTGATAAAAGCGAGCTGCTTGCCTCGCCGGTCGAGGTCATCCACGAATATCACCGCAAGCGCCTGCTTGATAAGGTCGCGGCTCGCGCCGCCGAGCTGCGGGTGGAGCAAATCGTCGTCGGCAATCCTCTGAACATGAACGGTACTGCGGGGGAGCGCAGCGAGCTGGTTGCGGAATTTGCCCACTGCCTTGAGGAGCAAACCGGCCTTCCGGTTGTTTTGTGGGATGAGCGGAGCACCACCGTCTCAGCGATCGGCATCCTCAATCAAACCGATGTGCGCGGAAAAAAGCGCAAGGCGGTCATCGACGCGGTGGCGGCGGTGCTGATTTTGGAGAGCTATCTTGCCTGGCGGAAAAACCGCCGGGAGGAAACAAACGGCGGTTGAAGCGGGGCGCAGAGAACGATATGCCCCCATATATCCCCCGGCAATCAATCAGACTCTGTAACAGTACAGGGCTGCTTTACTATCAAAACGTAAGGAATGTGAAACACATGACGGAAGTAGTTGCCGCCCTCATTTGGGACGAGGATCAATTCATGATCTGCCAGCGGCCGGCACACAAGGCGCGGGGACTTTTGTGGGAGTTTGTCGGCGGCAAGGTGGAGCCCGGCGAGACAAAGGAGCAGGCACTGATCCGCGAATGTCAGGAGGAACTTGCCGTCACGCTGGCCGTCGGCAGTACGTTTATGGATGTCGTGCACGAATACCCCGACCTGACCGTGCACCTGACGCTCTATAACGCCTCCATTGCCGAGGGTGTTCCGCAGAAGCTGGAGCATAACGACATCCGCTGGATCACAGTGGACGAGATCGACGATTATCCGTTCTGTCCGGCGGATCAGACGATACTTGCCAGAATCAAAGAGGGACATCAGAATGAATGAGCGCTCCATCGCCTTCGACGTGGAAACGCCGAATGATGCAAACGACCGCCTCTGGTACTGTTTGTGCTAGTATTGCCAGCCCTGGTCAGAATGTAGAATGAGTTTTGTGCCGTCTGGTATCTTGGAAAATGCTACTTCTGCCATCTCAGTCACCATAGCAAGCACCGGTCTGTTCGAAATGGAATAGCTGACAACATCCCGGCTGCAAAGATCAAGGATAGGCGACAGATAGAGCTTTTGGCCGAACAGGCTGAATTCGGTCACGTCGGTTATCCACTTCTGGTCTGGCTTTTCGGCCTCAAAGTTTCGTTCCAGCAAATTTGGCGCAATTTTGCCCACTTCACCCTTGTAGGAACGATATTGCTTCATCCGCACCCGGCAAACAAGTCCCAATTCCTTCATCAGCCGCTGCACCGTCTTGTGGTTCAGCAAAAAGCCACGGCAATGAAGCTCCGTCGTGATACGCCGGTAACCGTAACGGCCTTTGTTTTCATGGTAGATGGCTGCAATGGCTTCTTTGGCATCCCTATATTTGTCTGCCTTTGTCAGGCGCTTCTCGTGGTAGTAATAGGTTGTGTGCGCAAGATGAGCTACCTCCAGAAGGATGTCTAACTTAAATTCTTGCCTCAGT
>CAZVAV010000170.1:0-5312 GCA_964625135.1 uncultured Oscillospiraceae bacterium
AAAATCACCTGTGTCGAAGGGGGCGCGGGCGCGGCCTCGGCGATCAAGCTGGTGCGCAGCATTTACATGAAAGGCACCTCGGCGCTGATGATCGAGATGCTGCAGGCCGCTGACGCCTACGGCGTAACCGAGGAGGTGGTCGGCTCGATCGCAAAGTCTTTGGACGGCATCGGCTTTACCGAGCATTTGAACCGTCTGGTTATTGGCACCGCGATCCACGCCAAGCGTCGCGCGGCCGAGCTTAAGGGCTCGGTTCAGATGCTCGACGAATGCGGAATCGACGATGCTATGACCGTTGCCGCCAAGCATAAGCACGACCTGCTTGAAGAGTATCGTTTTAACGAGCGCTATATCACCACCAAGCCATCAGGCTATTCCGAGATCATTGCGTTGATAAAGAAAAACTAAGAAAAGAGGGGAAAAGCATGTCTGTTGGAAAACGAATTTATCTCAAGCGCGAGATGCCCGATTCTAAAATCATGAAGGAATTCCTCAGTATCCCGGCCTCAAATGTCGGCGATGTGATGGGGCGCTCCTGCGGAATGGATCCCCGCATTCATCGGATGAGCAGCCCCAAGGCGCAAATGGCGGTCGGCGCGGCGCTGACCATCAAAACCTGTGCCGGGGATAACCTGACGCTGCATGCCGCACTGAATATCGCGCAGGAGGGAGATTTCCTCGTCGTCGCCAACGAGGGCGGCAGTGCCCGCTCGCTGATCGGCGAGGTGATGATGGCCTATCTGTTCCACCACAAAAGGGTGGCGGGCATCGTGATCGACGGCCCGATCCGCGATATCGACGAGATCGGTCAGTGGGATTTCCCGGTCTATGCCACCGGAACCAATCCGGGCGGCCCATATAAGGAGGGTCCCGGAGAGATCAACGTCCCGGTTTCCTGCGGCAATATCTCGGTCAACCCCGGCGACATCATTCTCGCCGATCCGGACGGAGTTGTTGTGATTCCTCGGCGCGACGCCGCGGAGGTTCTTGAGGCGGCGAAGAAGTTTCAAGCCGCCGACGAGTCCAAGCTGCAGGCCGCCAAAAACGGAACCGCCAACCGCGCGTGGGTGGATAAGGCCCTGGAAGAGAAGGGCTACGACATCATTGATGACATCTACCGGGGCTGATTGCCCGATCCGGTAATGTCGTATAGAGGAAAACTGAAAGAGGAGAATTGTTATGAAAAAGACTCGTATTTTGGCTTCGATTCTTGCCCTCGCGATGCTCGGTACGATGGCCGGCTGCGGCGGAGCAAGCTCGTCCGCCCCCGCCCCGTCCGCCCCGTCCGCCGCTCCCGACGGGAGCAGCCCTGTTGAGAGCGCCCCCGCACAGGGAACCGATTGGCCTAAGGAGACAGTGACCGTCGTAGTACCCTATGGCGCGGGCGGCGACACCGATACCTACTGCCGTCAGATGTGCGCCCTGCTCCAGAAGGAGCTTGGCCAGAACTTTATCGTGGTCAACACCACCGGTGGAGCCGGTGTCGTTGCTTCCTCGAGCGTGATGGAAGCCAAGACCGACGGCTACACTGCTCTGTTCCACCATACCGGCGTCATGCTGACCCAGGAAGCCGCCCAAAGCAACGAGTTCTCCTTCATCAACGATTTTGAAGTAGTTTCGACCGTTGCACGCGATGATACCTATGCGCTGATCGCCAAGGCCGATAGCCAGTGGACTACCCTTGAGGATATGATCACCTGGGCAAAGGCCAACCCTGGCAAGCTGCGCTATTCGGTCACCTACTATGGAGCGACCCACGCGGTTGCTTCGCTGATGGAAACAACGATGGGCATCGAGATGAACCAGATCGATGTGGGCTCCGGCACCTCTGACCGGCTGACCGCCTTCATGGCCGGACAGTGCGATGTGCTGGTGGTCAACTACATGAACATCGCGGATTACATCGAGAACGGCGATTTTGTCGTGCTGGGCATCGCCTCACAGGAGCGTCCCGTCGGCCTTGAGCAGTTCCCCACCCTCAAGGAGCAGGGCTACGATGTGGTTCAGTCCAAGCTTTATGAGGTCCGTCTGCCTAAGGGCACCGATCAGGCCGTTGTCGACAAGATGTCGGCCGCGATTGAAAAGGTGAGCACCTCTGATGAATTCAAGGAGGTTCTGGCGACCTACTATGCGCTGCCTTATTACCGCGACTCCGCCACCACCATTGCGGAGGACACCACCGAGGTGGAGCGTCTCAAGGAGTACTTTGGCGCGTAATCACCCGCTTTCTGCTCAATCCCCAATGTGGTAATAGAAAGGATCTATTATGACAACAAAGAATAAAGATCTTTTGGTGTCCATCCTCTTCATCGCCTTTGGCGTGTTTGTGTTCGTTGAATCGCTCGGCATTAAACATATGATGAAGAACGATGTGGGCTCCGCCTTCTTTCCCAAGGTGGTCGCGGTCGGTATCATCGCCGTCGCGCTGATTAAGCTGGTGTTTACCCTGTCGGGCAAGTCGGACGGCGCCATCAAAAAGTCCGGCAGCGACATGAAGGGCGGCTGGATGACGATTCTGCTTTTGGCGGCGTATGTGCTGCTCTTCTCCTCGGTGGGCTTTATCCTGACGACCGCCGCCTACCTGTTTTTGCAGATGCTCATCCTATGCCCCGAGGAGAAGCGCAAGCTGCCGCTGCTTGGTACCATTTCGGTCGTGACCCCGCTGTTCGTCTACATTCTGTTCGTTCATGTGATCAGTATGCCGCTGCCTAAGGGCTTGTTCGGATTTTAAGGAGGAGTGGAAATGGTTTTACAAGCAGTCGGTATGATTTTCACTCCGCTGTGTCTGGGTTTAATCCTGATCGGCGTGGTAATCGGCATCATCTTCGGCTCTATCCCCGGACTATCCGCCACAATGGCGCTGGTTCTGTTTCTGCCCATGTCGTTTGGCATGGATCCGATGAACGGGATCGCGCTGCTGGTCGGTCTCTATCTGGGCGGCATCTCTGGCGGCCTGATCTCGGCCATCCTGCTTAAAATTCCCGGAACCCCGTCCTCGATCGCCACCGTCTTTGACGGCGGCCCGATGGCGGACAACGGACAAGCTGGAGAGGCGCTTGGGGTGGGCATCCTCACCTCGTTTATCGGCGGCCTGATCAGCATCTTCGCGCTGATGTTCATCTCGCCCGCTCTGGCGGACGTTACGCTGCTGTTCACCTCGGCGGAATATTTTTCGATCGCGGTGTTCTCGCTGACCATCATCGCCAGCCTGTCGGGCAACTCGATGCTCAGCGGCGTGCTGGCCGGATTCTTCGGCGTCGCGCTCGCGCTGGTCGGCATCGCGCCGGTTGACGGCGCGCGCCGGTTCACCTTCGGCCAGTCCCAGCTCTATGGCGGCTTTGATACGGTGGTCATCCTGATCGGCGTCTTTGCCGTCACCGATATCGTCATCGCCGGCTTTAACCGCAAGGGGATCGTCAACGACACAAACAAAATCCCCTACCAGCTCAAGGGCTTCGGCATCACCGGAAAAGGGCTGCTGGCTCAGTGGGTGAATATCCTGCGCTCCTCGCTGATCGGTCTGGGTATCGGAATTCTGCCGGGCATCGGCGGCTCGACCTCAAGTCTGCTGTCCTATTCGGCGGCAAAGAACGGCTCGAAGTATCCCGAGAAATTCGGCACCGGCGTGGTCGACGGCGTCATCGCCTCCGAAACCGCGAACAACGCGGTCATCGGCGGCTCGCTGATTCCGCTGATCACGATGGGCATTCCCGGAAACGTTGCCACCGCCATCTTTTTGGGCGGCCTGACCATCCACGGAATTTCGCCCGGTCCGCTGATCTTCCAGAAGAGCGGCGAATATGTCTACGGAATCTTCTTCGCGCTGCTGATGGCAAACGTCTTTATGCTGATCTGCGAGCGGGCTGGTCTGCGTGTCTTTGTCAAGCTGCTGGATATCCCCAAGTACATCCTTCTCCCCATCGTCATGGTCTGCTGCGTGGTTGGCGCTTACTGCGCGAACTTCCGCGTGTTCGACGTATGGTGCGTTTTGGTCTTCGGTCTGCTGGGCTTGGTGTTCAAGACGCTGAAAATTCCTTCCACCCCTCTCATCATCGGATTTATTCTCGGCTCGATGACCGAGGAGAATCTCCGTCAGGCTCTGATGCAGAGCGGCGGCAACTGGTCGATCTTTGTGACCCGCCCCATCTCGCTG
Source organism: uncultured Oscillospiraceae bacterium (assembly GCA_964625135.1). Taxonomy (GTDB): domain Bacteria; phylum Bacillota; class Clostridia; order Oscillospirales; family Ruminococcaceae; genus Yanshouia. The sequence continues at coordinate 4,154 of CAZVAV010000170.1, forward strand.
GCCTTTTTGGTGATCGCGGTGGTTTCGGTGGTCATGACGCTGAAAAAGCGCAAGACGCAAAAGGCGTAACCGATCATAGCAACTAAAAATGGGTCCCGGATGCGAGCAACGCATCCGGGACCCATTTTTAGGGGTTGCCGTCACACATTCCACCACGCACCGTTCTCCCGTTGTCATCCATCGTTGACAACGAGGCGCGGTTTCACTTGAAATACAAATCCTTGGTCGGATACTGCGGCTCGCAGGTGACGTTGACCCCCAGCTTGAGAAAGGTGTTGGCGTCGGCTTGGGTGATGATATCCGAGCAGTGGGCGTCACAGCCCCGCAGATGGGGCAGCTGCTCCATCGCCAGCGCGGCGGTGGGGTTAAGCGCCGCCGAGATCGAGAGGGCGAGCAGCACCTCCTCGAGCTTGAGCACCGGGTAGCGAGAGCCGAGCATCTCCTTTTTCAGCCGGATAATCGGCTCAAGGACGATGGGAGAGATGAGCAGGATTTCGTCGGAAAGCCCCGCGAGCGCCTTGATCGAGTTGAGCACCGCGGCAGCGGTATCGTTCATCAGCTCGGAGGATTTTCCGGTGATGACCCTGCCGTCGTGAAGCTCGATCGCCACCGCGTAGCGGCCGCTCTCCCGCGCCTTTTCGACCGCGGGCGCGACGGTTCGGCGCATGCTCTTGGAAAGACCGAGCGAGCTCATCAAAAACTCAATCCGCTTGCAGGCTTCGATATCCCCTTCGCCCTTGGTGTAGGCACAGCGAGCCTGATAGTAGCGGCGGATGATCTCCTGCTCGGCCGCCTCCCGCACCACCTCGTCGTCGGTGATGCAGCGGCCGATCATATTGACCCCCATGTCGGTGGGGGAAAGATAAAGCTCCTCCCCGCTGATCCGCCCCAGAATGGTGCGCACCACCGGGAACGCCTCGATGTCCCGGTTGTAGTTGACCGCGGTTTTGCCATAGGCGGCAAGGTGAAACGGATCGATCATGTTGACGTCGCGCAGGTCGGCGGTGGCCGCCTCGTAGGCCACGTTGACCGGATGGGAAAGCGGGAGATCCCACACCGGAAAGGTCTCGTATTTCGCGTAGCCCGCCCGGATTCCGCGCAGATGCTCGTGGTAGAGCTGTGACAGGCAGGTGGCGAGCTTGCCGCTGCCGGGGCCGGG
>CAZVAV010000171.1:0-5296 GCA_964625135.1 uncultured Oscillospiraceae bacterium
GAGCTTGACGCCAAATTTGTCGCCGAAGCCACCGAGCGCGGGCTGGTTAGCCTCAAGGGGCACCGGGTGCTCGGCGGAATGCGCGCCTCGATCTACAACAACATGCCCTACGAGGGGGTGGAGGCTCTGGTCGATTTCATGCGCACCTTTGAAAAGGCAAATGGCTAACGCCCCGCGCCGCTGAGAAAATCAACCCGTCCGCTTGTAAAAACGGGAACATTGCGGTATACTATCTACATAGTTAAATTGGCGTAGAAGAAAGACGCGGCCTGCCCGGGCCATTCGCAGAGAGCCGGTATTTGGTGAAAGCCGGCGTGGCGGGCAGGTTCGCTTCCGCTTTTGGAGCCGCCGGCGATGAGCCGGACGGGACGTGCCCGTTACAGCGCGTTCGAGAGGCCGGGGCTTCCCCGGCAATTTGGGTGGCAACGCGGATTCCTTCCGTCCCAGGGCTTGGGATGGGAGGAATCTTTTTTTGTACCCCAATCCACGAACGCACCGCCGGAAAAGCAAACGATAGCATTGTTTCAATTTGAAGGAGGAAACCCATCATGTTAGACATCAAGCTGCTGAGAACCGACCCCGAGCTGGTCAAGGAAAACATCCGCAAGAAGTTTCAGGAGCAGAAGCTGGTGCTGGTTGACGAGGTCATCGAGAAGGATCGCCAGTACCGCGACGCCAAGACCCGCTGCGACGAGCTGCGCGGTCAGCGCAACACCATCAGCAAGCAGATCGGCGGGCTGATGGCCAAGGGGCTCAAGGAGGAGGCGGAGCAGACCAAGGCGCAGGTCGCGGCCATCGCCAACGAGCTTGCCGAGCTTGAAGCGCTCGAGGAGCGCCTTGAGGGAGAAATCCGCGAGCGGATGCTGGTGATTCCGAACATCATCGACCCGTCGGTGCCGATCGGCAAGGACGACAGCGAGAACGTTGAGGTCGAACGCTTCGGCGAGCCGGTCGTCCCCGACTTTGAGGTTCCCTACCATGTCGATATCATGGAGCGCTTTGGCGGCATCGATCTCGACAGCGCCCGGCGCACCAGCGGCAACGGCTTTTATTACCTCAAGGGCGACATCGCCCGGCTGCATTCGGCCATCCTTTCCTATGCGCGTGACTTTATGATCGACCGGGGCTTTACCTACTGCATCCCGCCGTTCATGATCCGCAGCAATGTTGTCACCGGCGTCAAGAGCTTTACCGAGATGGAAAACATGATGTACAAGATCGAGGGCGAGGATCTCTATCTGATCGGTACCAGCGAGCACTCGATGATCGGCAAATTCATCGACAACTTCCTCGACGAAGCCGAGCTGCCCCAGACCCTCACCAGCTATTCGCCGTGCTTCCGCAAGGAGGTCGGCGCGCATGGCATCGAGGAGCGCGGCGTCTACCGCATTCACCAGTTTGAGAAGCAGGAGATGATCGTCGTCTGCAAGCCCGAGGAAAGCCCGATGTGGTTTACCAAGCTCTGGCAGAACACCGTCGACTTCTTCCGCTCGCTCGATATCCCGGTGCGCACGCTGGAGTGCTGCTCGGGCGATCTGGCCGACCTCAAGGTCAAGAGCCTCGACGTCGAGGCGTGGAGCCCCCGCCAGCAAAAGTATTTTGAGGTGGGAAGCTGCTCGAACCTCGGCGACGCGCAGGCGCGCCGCCTCGGCATCCGGGTCAAGAACAAGGAGAAGGGCAATTACTTCGCCCACACCCTCAACAACACCGTCGTCGCTCCGCCTAGAATGCTGATCGCCTATCTTGAAAACAACCTGCGCGCGGACGGCAGCGTCGCCATCCCCGAGCCGCTGCGGATGTATATGGGCGGCAAGAGCGAGATTGCCGTAAAATAAGAGACTTTGATTAGACGAAACCGGAGGGGTGCTGCATTCGCGCAACGACCCTCCGGTTTCGGAAATATTATTACTTTTGTGACAGGGAGGAACGCGTTTTGAAATACGTTGTGTTTTTAGGCGACGGAATGGCCGACGAGCCGATTGAGGAGCTGGGCGGGCGCACCCCGCTCGCGGTGGCAAATCACCCCCATCTCGACCGGATTGCCTCGGACGGGGTGATGGGAATGACCGTTACCATCCCGGAGGATATGCCCGCGGGCAGCGATGTGGCCAACCTCGCCGCGATCGGGGTCGATCCGTCGAGCTGCTACACCGGGCGCTCCCCTCTCGAGGCGGTCAGCCTTGGGATCAGCCTTGGCCCGGACGACGTAACCTACCGCTGCAACCTCGTCACCCTTTCGGACGAGGCGTCCCTCGACGACAAAACGATGCTCGATTACAGCGCGGGCGAGATTTCGAGCGAGGAGGCGGCTCAGCTGATCGCGGTGATGCAGCAGAAATTTGGCAGCGATCGGATCGAATTTCACCCCGGGGTCAGCTATCGCCACTGCCTCGTGCTGCGCGGGGCAAAAACAGGCGGAGAAAAGACCCCGCCGCACGACATCACCAACCAGCCGGTGCGCCGGCATCTGCCCGAGGGGGCAAACGCTCCGCTGCTGCTCGAGATGATGCAATATTCGCTCGAAGCGTTTCGCGATCATCCGGTCAATCTCGCCCGGAGGGCGGCGGGCAAAAATCCGGCTCTCTGCGTCTGGTTCTGGGGCGAGGGCACCCGCCCGAAGCTCGAGCCCTTTGAAACGCTCTACGGGGTGCGCGGCGGCATGATCTCGGCGGTCGATCTGCTGCACGGCATCGGGCTCTCGATGGGGCTGCGCAGCATTCCGGTCGAGGGGGCGACGGGAAACTTCCATACCAACTTCGCCGAAAAGGGACAGGCGGCGATCCGGGCGCTTTGCTCCGACTGCGACTTTGTCTACATCCATGTCGAGGCCCCCGACGAATGCGGCCATCAGGCACAGCTCCGGGAGAAAATTTGGAGCATTGAGCAGATTGACGAAAAAATTGTCGGGCCGGTCATGAATTATCTGGAGCACTGCGGCGAGGCTTGGGCGGTGCTGGCGATGCCCGATCATCCCACCCCCATCGCGGTTCGGACCCACACCCGTACCCCCGTTCCGTTCGCGCTGCTGCGCAGCGGCAGCCCGGCGGGCATCCCTGTGCATTACTGTGAGGAGGCGGCCAAGGCGGGCGGCGTCTTTGTCCCCCACGCCTACGAGCTTATGGGAAGCTTGACCAAAACAGAGCGAGCGCACATAAGTAAATCGTAAAATTTTGTCGAATTTTCTATTGATTTTATTGCAAATGTGACGAAAAGTTTCATAGTGGGTCTGTCAGCTTTTGCTGCCCACGCAGGTATGGGAAAAGAATTGAGAGTACAGCAGGTCACACTTTGCATCTGGGGGAATCGGAAATGAAGCATATCAAAATAAAAATTCTGTTGTGTATGACCCTTACAACGCTGATCGCGCTGGTCGCGGTCGGGTCGGTCAGTATCTTCCTTAACGTCAACAGCACCAACGAAACGCTCCGGCAATCGATGCTGGAAACAGCGCGGATTACGAGCGAGCGCATCGCGCAGGAGCTGACCGCCAACCTCAACGTGGCAATTGACACCGGCGCCGTCGCACGGCTGAGCAACCCTGCAAGCAGCGCTGCGGACAAGCGGGAGATCATCAACCAGCGGGTGGCGCTGCACGGCTTTGCGCGCGGCGATATTCTCGACTTAAACGGGATCAGCATGCTGGACAGACGCAACTACTCCAATTGGGAATTCTTTCAGGAGACGAGCCGCGGCATCCCCCATATCTCCGAGCCGCTCGTCGACGAGGCCACCGGTCAGCTGAGCGTTATGGTCGCCGCGCCCCTGTGGCAGGACGGCGTTCCCAACAGCAAGGTGGTGGGCGTGGTGTATTTTGTACCGCGTGAAACCTTCCTCAATGAAATTGTCAGCTCGATCCGGGTAAGCGACAATGGCAGCGCCTATATTCTTGATCTGTCCGGCACCACCATCGCCCATGTGGACATGAAAAAGGTAGCCGAGCGGGAGAATATTATCAGCATCGCCAAGAGCAACCCCGCGCTCGCCGGTCTGGCGGCGCTGGATGAGCGGATGATCAAGGGAGAGACCGACTTTGGCACCTACTCCTACGCCGGGGAAGAGAAATTTCTCGCGTTTGCGCCGATCAGCGCGTCGGACGGCTGGAGCCTTGGCATCAACGCGCCGACCGCCGACTTTATGGGCGCGACCTATCTCGGCGCCATCATCACCGTGATCCTGACGCTGCTGGGCTGCGCCGTTGCCTTTCTCATCGCATGGCGGCTTGCCACCGGAATCGGAAAGCCGATGGCGGCCTGCACCGAACGGCTGGAGCTGCTGGCGCGAGGTGATTTGACCGCGCCCGTCCCGCAGGTGAATCGGCGGGATGAAACCGGCAGGCTGGCCGACGCCACACAGTCGATCGTTTCAACGATGAGCGGCATCATCACCGACATCGAGTACGGGCTTGTCAGCCTTGCGGACGGAGATTTTACGGCACAGAGCAAGGTTCCCCACCTCTATGTGGGAGACTTTAAGCAGCTGGCCGCCGCGCTGTATCAAATTATCAGCCGGCTCTCCGAAACGCTGCACCGGGTGCGGGAATCCGCGGATCAGGTTTCCGCGGGAGCCGGACAGGTCTCCTCGGGCGCACAGGCGCTTTCTCAGGGAGCCACCGAGCAGGCCAGCTCGGTTGAGGAGCTGGCCGCCACCATCACCGAGATCACCGGGCAGATCGACGCCAACTCGCAGGGTGCGCGGGAAGCGCGCCGCCTGATGGAGCAGGTAGGCGGCGAGATGACGCAGAGCAACCAAAAGATGAATGAGATGACCGAGGCGATGGGCAGAATCAGCCAGAGCTCCGCCGAGGTCGGAAAAATCATCAAAACGATTGAGGACATTGCGTTCCAGACCAACATCCTCGCCCTGAACGCCGCTGTGGAGGCGGCACGAGCCGGTGAGGCCGGCAAGGGCTTTGCGGTGGTGGCCGACGAGGTGCGCAACCTCGCCAGCAAATCGGCGGCGGCCAGCAAAAATACCGCAGCGCTGATTGAGGGAACGCTACACGCCATCGCGGACGGAACCAGAATCGCGGATGACACCGCCAAGGCGCTGATGGGCGCGGTTCAGGGGGCGCAGGAGGCTTCCGCCACCGTCGAGGGCATCTCGGACGCACTGGTTAAGGAGTCCCAGGCCATGACGCAGGTGACGCAGGGGGTTGACCAAATTTCAAGCGTGGTGCAGACCAACTCCGCCACCGCCGAAGAGAGCGCGGCGGCAAGCGAGGAGCTTTCCGGTCAGGCACAGCTGCTCACCGGGCTGATCCAGCAGTTTAGGCTGCCCGACCAAGCCGAGCAGGCAG
>CAZVAV010000172.1:0-5244 GCA_964625135.1 uncultured Oscillospiraceae bacterium
GGTCGGCTTTGTCCGTTTGCGATCAGCGCAAAATCCCCCATGACCTCGAGTACGGCGAACCATTCGCCAGCGTCTCGGCCCGCAAGACTGCGCGCCACTGTCCGGGCTTGCATCGCGGCCACCGGTCAGAGCAGGGCGGTCAGAATGACCGGCCCGCCCGGGGTGATGGCAACAGTGTGCTCAAAATGGGCCGACCAGCCACCGTCACGGGTGACGACCGTCCAGTCGTTTTCGAGCACCTTTACCGCGAAGGTACCGGCATTGATCATCGGCTCAATGGCGATGACCATGCCGGGAACCAGCCGAACCCCATGGCCGGGGCGCCCAAAGTTCGGAACCTCCGGCTCCTCGTGCAGGTCGCGGCCAACCCCGTGGCCGACATATTCCCGAACCACCGAAAAGCCGAGCGGCTCAACGGTGCTTTGCACCGCATGAGCGATGTCGCCGATCCGGTTGCCGGGCTGTGCTGCGGCGATGCCGTTTTCCAGCGCGAGCTTTGTCGCGTCGAGAAGCTTTCTCGCCCCGTCCTTGATCTCCCCACAGGGGAAGGTAAAGGCCGAGTCGCCGTGATAGCCTCCGAGCTTCGCGCCGACGTCGATGCTCACGATATCCCCTTCGCAGATCACTCTGTTGCCGGGGATGCCGTGGATCACTTCGTCGTTGATCGAGATGCAGGCGGAGGCGGGAAACCCGCCGTAGCCCAGAAAAGAGGGAACCGCACCATGCCGTGTGATGATATCATGCACGATATGGTCAATCTCGGCGGTGGTGACGCCGGGGCGCACCGCCGCTCCGCCCGCATGCAGCGCCTGCGCGGTCAACGCGCCGGCCTTCTGCAGCTTTTGGAGCTCCTGCTGTGTCTTTAAGATCACCATGTTAATTTACTCCGACCGTCGCGAGGATTTCTTCGGTGACCCGCACCATCCCTTGCGTCGCGTCAATTGAGGTCAATACCCCGTGTGCTCGGTAAAAATCCACCAGCGGCTCGGTCTGTTCGTGATAAACCGCGAGCCGTTTGGCGACCGTTTCGGGGGCGTCGTCCGTTCGGGTAACGAGCTGCCCGCCGCACTTGGCACAGATTCCATCCTTTGCTGGGGGATTGTTGTGGATGTGGTAAGGGGTACCGCACCGCTCACAGACCCGCCGTCCGGTCATCCGATTCAGGATCTCCTCATCGGAGATCACCAAGCTGATGACAGCGTCGACCTTTCCGCCGATCTCCTCGAACTTCTCGGCCTGCACCACTGTGCGGGGGAACCCGTCGAGGATATAGCGGTCGCTGCAATCCGGCTTGGCGAGACGGTCGGCGACCATCTCGACCACCAGATCATCGGGGACCAATGCGCCATGATCGGTATAGGACTGAAATTTCTTTCCCAGCTCAGAGCCGGAGGCAATCGCCTCGCGGATAATATTGCCGGTTCCGATAATCAGGAGACCCAGCCGCTTGGAGAGGATTTCCGCCTGTGTTCCCTTGCCGGCGCCGGGCGCGCCGAGTAGTATCATCTTCATGGTCGCCCTCCAACCTTATTCCAGGAAGCCCTTGTAGTGGCGCATCATCATCTGGCTCTCAAGCTGGCGAACCATATCGAGCGCAACGCCGACAACGATGATCACCGAAGTGCCGCCGAGGGAAATATTCATTCGGGTGACCGCACCGACGCCGATCGGCGCAACCGCGATCACACTCAGGAACAGACCGCCGAGGAAGGTAGTCTTGGAGACGATCCGCGCGATATAGTCGGAGGTCGGCTTGCCGGGACGGATGCCCGGAACCGTTCCGCTGTTCTTGCGGATGTTGTTGGAGATCTCGATGGGATTGTACTGAATCGCCACATAGAAGTAGCTGAATCCCATGATCAGGAAGAAATACAACAGGCCATACCAGATGGTGTTGTAGTTGAAGAGATTAAGGAACTTGCCCATAAAGGATGCATCCGAAATCTGGACAAAGCCCTTGATGGTGCTCGGAATCGCGAGCAGCGTCGAAGCGAAGATGATCGGGAGAACACCCGACATGTTGACCTTGATCGGGATGAAGGTCGACTGGCCGCCATACTGCTTTCTGCCTACAATTCGCTTGGCGTACTGCACCGGAATCCGGCGCTCCGCATTGGTCATCACGATAATGAACGCAATGACCACGAGGAACAGCACGATGACGAAGGGCACGGCGAAGAAATAGTAGGTCGCTCCCTGCATCGCCAGCTTGAGATAGGAGACCATCGTGTTGATCACCGCGCCGCCACGGGAAACGATGCCGATGAAAAGGATCATCGAAATGCCGTTTCCAATGCCGTTCTGGTCGATCCGCTCTCCGAGGAATACCACCAGCATCGCACCGGCCGCAAAGCAAAGCACGATGATGACGCGGGCGAAGTAATACTGCCAGCCCTCAAAGCTCCGGATGGCGTTTTGATTGTTGAGCAGCATCGTGTAGGCAAACGCCTGAAGAAAGGCGAGCGCGAGGGTGGTATAGCGGGTAATCTTTTGAATCCGCTTTTTCCCTTCCTCACCTTCCTTGGCCAGATTCTCCAGATAGGGAATCGCAACGGTGAGAAGCTGAATGACGATCGAAGCCGTGATGTACGGCGAGATCGAAAGGGCGAAGAGGGTGCTGCGCGAGAAGGCGCCGCCGGTCAGCATATCCAGATAGCTGAAGATGCCGCCGGTGTTTGAAACCATCGCCGAGAGGGCGGTGGGATCGAGGAACGGAACCGGAATCTGCGAGCCGATGCGGGTAAGCATCAGGATGCAGAGGGTGAAGAAAAGTTTCTTTCTGAGATCCTCAATTTTCCATGCGTTTCTCAGCGTCTCGAGCATCTTACTTCACCTCGGCCTTTCCCCCGGCCGCCTCAATTTTCTCCTTGGCGGACGCGGAAAACGCCGTAGCGATTACCGTAAGCTTGCGCTCAAGCTCGCCTCTGCCGAGGATCTTGATGCCGTCGCGGGTGTTTTTGATGATGCCGACGTCGGCAATCGCCTGAGCATCGACGACCGCGCCATCCTCAAAGCGGTTGAGTACATCGACATTGATCGAAACATATTCCTTGGCGAAGATGTTGTTGAAGCCTCTCTTCGGAACACGTCTCTGAAGGGGCATCTGGCCGCCTTCAAAGCCGGGACGGACGCCGCCGCCCGAACGGGCTTTCTGACCCTTATGGCCCTTGCCGGCAGTTTTGCCGTTGCCCGAGCCCGCGCCTCTGCCCTTGCGGAAGCACTCCTTGGTCGAGCCGGGCGCCGGGGATAACTCATGCAGTTTCATAGCTGGTTGCACCTCCTTAGTTTACCTCGGTCCAGCAGACGAGATGGGAGATCTTCTTGATCTTGCCCCGGGTCGCCGCATTGTCGGGCTGAATGGTAACGTTACCGATCTTGCGGAGACCGAGCGCTTCGGCGGTGGCAATCTGGTCCTTCAGGCAGCCCGCAGTGGACTTGACCAGCTTAATTTTCATGTTAGCCATATCTCCTACCCCCCTAGCCCAGGATCTCGTCGGCGTTTTTGCCGCGGATGGCCGCGACTTCGTCGACATTGCGCAGTGCGCGAAGTCCCTCACAGGTGGCGGTAACCACGTTGCAGGGGTTGTTCGAGCGCTGGCACTTGGTGCGGATGTCCTTAATGCCTGCGGCTTCAAGCACCGCACGCACCGGGCCGCCGGCGATGACGCCGGTACCCTGAGGAGCGGGAAGCATCAGAACGCGACCCGCGCCGAATTTACCGATCACCTCATGGGGAATGGTGGTTCCCTTGAGGGAAATCTTAAAGAGATTCTTTTTGGCGTCTTCAATTCCCTTGCGAATCGCGTCGGGAACCTCGCCCGCCTTGCCTAAGCCGTAGCCGATGGTACCGTTTCCGTCACCGACGACGACCAGCGCTGCGAATTTGAAGATTCTGCCGCCCTTAACCGTCTTGGAAACACGGTTGATGGCGACGACCTTCTCGTTGAATTCCATTGCCGTAGCGTCAATACGAGCCAAACGTATCCCTCCTTACCTTAGAAATTGAGTCCGCCCTCACGGGCGCCCTCAGCGAGTTCCTTGATCCGTCCGTGATAGAGATAGCCGCTGCGGTCAAAAACCACCGCGGTGATCCCCTTCTGGGCCGCGCGCTCGGCGATCAGCTTGCCAATCGCGTGGGCGGCGTCCTTGTCGGAGCCCTTCTCGGTGAAGGACTTCTCGAGCGAAGAAGCAGCCACCAGAGTGACGCCGGCCTTGTCGTCGATGATCTGCGCATAGATGTTCTTGCAGGAGCGGAACACGCTCAGGCGGGGACGCTCGGCGGTGCCGTTGATCTTGTTTCTCACGCGGCCATGTCTCTTGAGACGAGCCTTGTTGCTATCGATTTTGTTGACCATTTGCATTCACTCCTTTCTTACTTTTTGCCCTTGCCGGCCTTGCCTTCCTTACGGATGATGACCTCGCCCACATACTTGATGCCCTTACCCTTGTAAGGCTCGGGAGGACGCTTCTCGCGGACTTCCGCCGCGAAATGACCGACCTTCTGCTTATCGCAGCCCGAAATGATGATCTTGTTGGGCGCGGGGACCTCGATGGTGATGCCATCGGTCTCAGCCATGATGACCTGATGCGAAAAGCCCAGGTTCATGACCAGGTTCTTGCCCTGCTTGGCGACACGATAGCCGACACCGTTGACCTCGAGCTCCTTCTTGAAGGTCTCGTGGCAGCCGGTGACCATATTGGAAATCAGCGTACGGGTCAGGCCATGCAGGCTGCGGTGCAGCTGATCGTCGGTGGGACGGGTCACAATGACCTCGTTGTCCTTGACCTCGATCTGCATGTCGGGGTTAAAGGTATTCTGCAGCGTGCCCTTCGGGCCCTTGACGGTAACCTCGCTGCCGTTGACCTTGACCTCGACGCCCGCGGGGATGGCGATGTGCTTTCTACCAATTCTAGACATCTCTCGCGCCCCCCTTACCAGACGAAGGCGAGCACTTCGCCGCCAACGTTCTGCTTTCTGGCTTCCTTGTCGGTCATGACGCCCTTCGAGGTCGAAAGGATGGCGATGCCAAGTCCCTTCATGACGCGGGGAGCCTCTTCGCAGCTGGTGTAGATACGAAGACCCGGCTTGGAAACTCTTCTCAGCCCAGTGATAACGGGGGTCTTGCCCGCGGTGTACTTGAGCACAATGCGGATGATGCCCTGCTTGCCGTCTTCGATGACGGTAACGCTCTTAATATATCCCTCGTCCAACAGAATCTGGGCAATCGCCTTCTTCATATTGGA
>CAZVAV010000173.1:0-5207 GCA_964625135.1 uncultured Oscillospiraceae bacterium
GTAGAGGATATTGCACAGGCAGTCAAGGCGGTCAAGGCCGCCAACACCGATATTATCGTCATGGTCGATAACTGCTATGGAGAATTTACCGAGCGCACCGAGCCTTGTGCCGTCGGCGCCGACCTGATGGTGGGCTCCCTGATCAAAAATCCCGGCGGCGGTATCGCCCGTACCGGTGGTTATCTCGCCGGACGGCATGACCTGATTGAGCGCTGTTCCTACCGGCTGACTACCCCCGGCAGCGGTCGGGAGGTCGGCTGCTCGCTTGACGAAAACCGTTCGATGTACTTAGGGCTGTTTCTTGCCCCCTCGATCGTTGCGGCGGCACTCAAAACAGCGGCCTTTGCCGCCGCCCTGTTTGAAGAAATGGGGTTTTTAACCTATCCGCGCTTCGACGAGCCGCGCCACGACATCATTCAGGCGATCGCACTCGAGACCCCCGAAGGCCTGATCGCCTTCTGCGGCGGCATTCAGGCGGGTTCTCCGATCGATTCAACCGCCGCCCCCGAGCCCTGGGACATGCCGGGCTATGAGAGCCAGGTGATCATGGCGGCAGGTGCCTTCACCCTCGGCGCTTCGATCGAGCTCTCGGCCGACGGGCCGATGCGGGAGCCCTACGCCGTCTGGCTTCAGGGAGGGCTCACCTTCCCCACCGGAAAGGCGGGGATTTTACTCGCCGCCGACAGGCTGTGGCGCAAAAATCATCCGAAAAACGAGACCATACCCACGGATTTTATTTGACAATTTGGCAGGAAGCATGCTAAAATAGGAGCGTTGTAATCCGATCACGGAGCAAACGGCAAACGCATCGGTCTCGGGCGCGATCGCCTCCATGAGAGATGATGAAAGAATCGAGGGTATGGCTACTGCATCGAAGGGTAAATGTTTTCTCTGCGGCAAAGCATTTTCAAAAACTGCTTTTAAGAACCACCTATCGCAGGCGCATCGGGAGGAGCTCCCCAATTCACAGCGCTGCTTTATTCTGAAGGTGGAAAGCGTCGAGGATAAGAATTACTGGCTTTATGTGGATGTCTCCGAAAACGCCACCTTAAAAACACTGAATCGCTTTTTAAGGGATATTTGGCTGGAATGCTGCGGGCATATGAGCGGCTTTTTTTCTTCCGCGATATGAACAGGTCGGCATGTCTCATAAAATACAGGAGTTCTCCAATGGCACGGTGCTAAAATACGAGTATGATTTTGGAGACACAACGAGGAAAATAGATAAAAATCAGATCAGCGACGGGATGCAATACCCCATCGCTTTTCATGCGGGCGTGGCGGAATGGCAGACGCGCTGGTCTTAGGAGCCAGTACTTCGGTGTAGGAGTTCAAGTCTCCTCGCCCGCACCACCGGCGAGTCGCCGGAGACAATTCGCGCTCCTTACTTTATGTAGGGAGCGTTTTGTTTTACGCACGCGTCAAACATCTTGATTAACCAACGATTACAGAAAAAATATATTTTACCATAAAAATAAAAATTCTTAAATTGCAATAACAAGCCGTTTCCTGCAATTACTTGAGTCCAAACAGCAAAACGAGGTGCGCGGCTCTGCTGCTTTAGAGAGCATCGGAATTTGATTTTTCCCTATTGGTAAGCAGCGTTTTTCGCATATGAATGATGACGAACCCTGCCACCAAAAGCTCAGTCAGCGGCATTGCATACCACAGTGACCCTCCGCCGAACACGGCGGGCAGCACCAGAATCAGCAACCCGCTGATCACCATTCCTCGGGCAACGGAAACAAAAAACGAGATGCCCGACTGCATGACCGACTGGAAATAGTAGGTGGAGTAGATGTTCAGCGGCAGCAACAGAAAGGACAATCCATAAATCCGCAGGATGGAGGGCGCGATGGCAAGTACCGATTCGGTGGGAGCCATAAACAGCAGCACGAAGCCGTTTGGCACACTCATGACAAGGGCAAACCAGACGGCGCTGACTACCGCCACGGTAATCAAATTATAGCGTACCAGCTTGCGAATGCGCTCCCATTTCTGTGCGCCAAAGTTGGTGGAAAGAATGGGCTGTGATGCCTGCCCGATGCCGTAGGCGCAGCACTGAACAAAGGTGCTGATATTGACGATGATCCCGTATACCGCAAGTGCGTCTGTCCCTGCATAGCGCATAATCTGTCGGTGAAACAGCATGGTTAAAATGCCCATAGCAATATCGATGAAAAAGGTAGAAAAGCCGGTTGTGACAATACGCTTTGCTTTCACAAAAAAGTGCTTCGGCCAAACCCACCGAAGCGTATTGGTTTTTTTCAAAAAGTGGGTTGCCATAATGACGAGAGAAACGACAGTGCTGCCGACGGTTGCAATTGCTGCACCCATAATTCCCAAGTCAAACACGAACACCAGCAGATAATCGCCAATGACGTTGATGACGCCGCCACACAGCACAGATTTTGTCGCCAGTCCCGGATCGGAATCATTCCGCAAAAATGCGGCCAGCAGCTGGGTGAAGAGAAATACCGGCACGGCAAATTTCACCGGAATCAGATACCTTTTTGATAGGCTCATGAGGACGTCGTTTGCTCCGAACAGGCGAAGCAGCGGCTTCTCCCAGATGGTCGGCTCCGCCCTTCAGGAAGCGAACCGCCGCAACACCCAGGTTGCGCGCTGTCATTCCAGCAGCTCCTGTGCTCTGCAAAACCTGCTTGCCACCCATTTTTCAGTGGAATGCCCTGCGGGATTTTAAGCTCTGTGTCTGACCGTACACGAAACCCCCAACGGTGATGAGCTGAAAAAGTGCGGGGAATCCGGCTCCGGCTTTGCAGCCTATTGATCCGACAATCTTTACTCCTTCCGATTTCATAAAACAGCGAGGGGCCGCATCAAAGCGGTCCCTCACTGGCTCTACTGTAAAAAACAGTGTGCCTGCGGCGCATACAATTTATTGCGCCGATTGCTTTTTTAATTGATCCTCCCGCAGCGGGGTAATTCCGCTATCGAGCAGCACCTTGACGGCGGCCCCGGGCAGATTGGTGCGCAATGCGACTACCCCGTCGCCCTCAAGCCGACGCAGAAAGGAATAGAGGTATTCGATGCTGATGTTGTGATCGCGCAGCAGATCCAGCAGCTCGGCCAGCGCGCCGGGATGGTCGAGCAGCGGCACCGCGATGACGTCGGTCACCGAGACGGCGTAACGCCGGTCACGCAGCAGCTCATATGCCCGCTGCGGCTCGCTGACGATGGCACGCAGTGTGCCCCGCTCGCCCACGTCCGAGATTGCGGCGGCGATCAAATCAATGCCGTTTTGCGACAGCAGCAGCGCCCAATCGGCGAAGGCGCCTTTTTTATTGTCGATGATAACGCTCAGCTGCTTAATAAACAATTCCTTGGTTTCCATCTCGTTCCCTCCTATTTTACCGGGCAGGCCGTTACCACCGGACGGGCCACATATTCCCGCGCCTGCTCCTCACCGGTGAGAACGCGCAGCGCGCCGTGGGCAAGCGATTCCATTTCGTTCTCCCCCGCGAAGATCTTTACCGGAGCGATCCATTTGATTCGTCCGGTGACCAGCGAGGTGAATTTCTTTGAATAGGCGATGCCGCCGGTCAGGATAATGGCGTCGACCTCTCCGGAAACCACCGCCGCCAGCCGCGCGATGTCCTTGGCGACATTGAGCGCCATCGCCTCGTAGACGAGATTGGCGTGCGCATCCCCCTCCGAGATCATTTTTTCGACCTCGCGCAGATCGGTGGTACCGAGATGATCCATCAGCCCACCGGTTCTCCGAAGCATCTTGGTGAGCTCCTGATAGCTTCTGCCGCATTTGGTACAAATTTCAATCAGCTGCTGAGCGGGCAGCAGCCCAGCACGCTCAGGGGCAAAAGCGCCCTCATCATCCGACACGATATCGATGATTCGTCCCTTGCTGTGCAGCGAGGAGGTGATGCCGCCGCCCAGATGCGCGATGATCAGGTTCTGTTCGCCGTAGTCAATGCCGTTCTCCCGCGCATAGCGCAGGGCGGCGGCTCGCATGTTGAGGTTGTGGCATTTTCCGAATCGGTTGACCGCCCTCCAGCCGGTGATTCGTGCGATATCGTCCATCTCGTCGACGGTGACCGGATCGTAGATATAGGCCGGAATGGAAAGCTGCTCGGCCACCCGGTAGGCCAGCGGCGCGCCGAGGTTGGAGGCGTGCTCCCCCACCGGATCGAACTCAAGCTGCTCGAGCATCGCCTTGTTGATCAGGTACGCCCCCGCCTGAACCGGCGGCAGCATACCACCCCGTCCCACCACTGCCGAGAGATCGGTCAGCGGAATATCGTGATAGGTAATCGTATCGATAATCTTTTCATACCGCATCATCAGCTGATCAAAGAGGTTGGAGTAGTTGAGCAGCTCCTCGGTCGAATGCGCAATGCTCCGGGACCAGACCTCCTGCTCATCCGCATAGACCGCAATTTTGGTCGAGGTGGAGCCTGGGTTGATTGCGAGGATTTTATAGCTCATGCCATGCCTCCTTCCCGGCTCTCGGCGCTTACTGCCGCGAGCGCCAGCGACAAAACCTTTTCCTCGGCACTTGACCCGCGGGAGTTGAGCACCACCGGCACCTTGGCGCCGACCACCAGACCGGCCATCAAAGCACCCGCGTTGAGAATCAGCGACTTGGCCAGAATGTTTCCGCAGGCCATATCACGCGAGAGCAGGATGTCAAAGTCGCCGCAGCAGGGGCAGTCGAAGCGCTTAATCCGGGCGATTTCGGCGCTCATCGCGAGGTCATACGAAATGGGGCCGTATACCCTTCCTCCCGTGATCTGTCCCTCGCGGTTTTCCTCGGCAAGCCGGGCTGCGTCGACCGTCTCTGGCATCTTGGGGTCGGGATGCTCAACCGCGCAGAGCACCGCCGCCGACGGATTCTCATACCCAATCTGCCCTAAGAGCGAAAAGGCATTTTGAAGGATGTCCCGTTTTTCCTCCACGGTCGGATGAATCACCATCCCGCCGTCGGTGATGACGAGCAGATGATCGATTCCCGGCACCTGTAAAAAGGCCATATGCGAGATGGTTCGTCCGCAGTTGAGGCCGTTTTCCTTGCGAACCAGCGGCTTGAGAAGATCGCGGGTTTCCACAAAGCCCTTCATCAGAAAGTCGGCCCTTCCGTCCTTGACCAGCTCGACGGCAATTTGGCCGCATTCGGCATTCGTATTGGCCGAAACGACTGTAAAGTCCTTCGCGTTTTCGCCGTGCTTTTG
>CAZVAV010000174.1:0-5195 GCA_964625135.1 uncultured Oscillospiraceae bacterium
GGCGGCACCTCGAATAACGGCGCGGGCGGCAATGGCGGCTCGGGCGCTACCACAGACGGCAGCGGTTCCATTCAGGTTGATGGCTCTGCCACCGGCGGCCAAGGCGGCAACGGCGGCGGTTCTAATAACGGCAACGGCGGCTCCGGCGGCTCGGGTGCTGTTACAGACGGCACCGGCTCGGTTGAGGTCGGCGGCTCCGGCTCCGCCTCCGGCGGCAACGGCGGTACCTCCAGCGGCAGCGGCACGGGCGGCAACGGCGGCTCGGGTGCTGCGAGCGGAAGCGGAAGCGTCACCGTCGGCGGTAAGACCGAGGGCGGCGACGGCGGCGGTTCGACCAGCGGCGCGGGCGGCTCCGGCGGCAACGGCGCTGTTACCGGCGGCGGTGATGTGATTGTCACCGATGACGCCATCACCACCGGCGGCAGCGGCGGCACCTCGAATAACGGCGCGGGCGGCAATGGCGGCTCGGGCGCTACCACAGGCGGCTCTGGCTCTGTTACGGTCGATGGCAGTGCCAACGGCGGCAACGGCGGTAACGGCAGCTTCGGCGGCCAAGGCGGCTCGGGTGCTTCGAGCGAAAGCGGAGACGTGACCGTCGGCGGAGAAACCGAAGGCGGCAACGGCGGCAACGGCTCGGGCTCGGGCAGCACCTCCGGCGCAGGCGGCAACGGCGCGACCACCAATGGCGGCGGCATCACCGTCGGCAATAGCGGCTCCGCCACCGGCGGCAACGGCGGCAACGGCGATGCTGCGGACGGCATCGCCAACGGCGGAACCGGCGGCAACGGTACCGAAAGCGAAAGTGGTTCCATCATCATCAACGGCTCGACCAACGGCGGCAACGGCGGCCAAGGCTCCGGCTCGGCGAGCACCGCCATCGGCGGCAACGGCGGTAACGGCGGCAACGGCGCCGAAAGCGAAAGCGGATCGATCAGCGTCGGCGGCAGCGGCTCTGCCACTGGCGGAACCGGCGGAACTGGCGGAAACGCCTCGACCACCGGTGGCAACGGCGGCAACGGCGGCAACGGCGTCAATGGCTCGGTGAACCTTGGCGGCACCGCCACCGGCGGCAACGGCGGAACCGGCGGAACCTCCGCCACCGGCGGCAACGGCGGTAACGGCGGCAACGGTGTGAAGGGGCCGGCCCCCACCGGCAACGGCAACGCGGCCGGTGGCAACGGCGGTAACGGCGGCGGCTCGCTGCAAACTGCCCCGGGAGCAGGCGGACAGGGCGGCAGCGCCACCAGCTCCGGCAGCGGCTCGACCAAGCCCACCGACGGCAAGCCCGGTCAGGGCGGCACGATCGGCGAAGAGCCACTGATCGACATCACCAAGCAGCCCGTATCCCAGCTCACGCTGACCAAGGGACATAGCGCCATGCTTCGGGTGGAGGCCAAGTCCACAGGCACCGCGGCACCTCTCTATCAGTGGTATCGCAGCGATACGGCGGACAAGACCGGTGCACAGGCGATTGTGGGCGCGACCAAAAACAGCTATTCCCTGCCCACCACGCTTGACGCGGGCATCTACTACTATTTCTGCCGCGTCAGCACCTCGGCGACCAACTATGTTGATTCCATCGTTTCGGTCATCACGGTGCAAAAGGCCATCGCAAATATGGGCAACCTGAGCGGTATCGTGACCGATGCAGCCGGCAAGTCGGTCGCAGGCGCGACGCTCGCGCTGTGGCAGGGTGGCAAGCAAATCAGCGACACCAGCACCAATCAGGACGGCTGGTATCAGTTCACAAAGCTCCCTTATGGAGCATATATGATCGCCACCGTCACCGCCGAAGCGCAGGAGGTCTGGATCAACGTCCAGCTGAATGCTCCCGACGTGGCTCACGACTTTGCACTGCCAAGCAGCAATTTCAGCACACTTGTTGAGATCGATCCGACTGTATCCGAGATAGCAGCCGGCGGGCTTTCGGAGCTGCTGTCCACTCCTGCCGACAAGCCCAATGCGGGTGTGACGCAGGAGGAGCTGACCAACGCCGAGAACATCGAAATTCGTCTCGCAATCAAAACCACAACCGCAGGAGCGGAAGATTTTGCGGCGGCGGCTTCCGGAAAAACGCTGGGGCAGATTCTCGATCTTACCGTGACCAAGTATGTACGGTACCCCGGCGAGAATTCCCCCAGATCCACATCCCTCACCGAGCTTAACGAGCTGCTGACCTTCTACATCCCCGTGCCTGCGGGCGCAAATCTCTCCAGCATCGAGGTGCTGAGAATTCACAATGGAGGCTCTGTAGAGACCATCACTCAAACTCCCAATGCGGACGGCGAATTCTTTAACATCAAAGATGAATACATCGTCCTGCATGTCAGCAAATTTTCTTCCTACGCGCTCGCCTACACCGAAAAGCAAGGGGGCGGAGGTTCCTCGGGCGGTTCCTCGGACGAAGCTTCTAAATCCACCCAGGGCGAGGACGCCTATTCCTTCTGGAAGCAGGTGGAAAAGAACATCCGCGCGGCCGCAGCCGGCGACATCATCAAGGCGGACGCCAAGGGCTATGACCAGATGTACCGCTTCGTCATGGACGCAATGCGCGAGAATCCCGGCGTTTCTCTTATGATTCTCTGGGACGGCGGCGACGCCATTACCATTCCGGCCGGACGGGCGCAGCAGCCCGAGGCACAGCGGGTCTACTATCCCCTCTCCCTGCTGTCCCAGCTCTATCAGGGCGTAACCGCTGAGGAAATCGCGGCGCAGTCGCCCGGGGTCAATCCGGGAACAGGCGGCGGATACCTCCTCACCGACGGCGGTAAAACAATCTCGGTCACCGGCAAGGTTTGGGAAATCGAAGCGCCTGCTCCGATCCAATCCACCGTCGCGGGCGTTGAGATGACGATTACCCCCGCCGACGCCGGAATGAAGCAAACCGGCGAAGAAAATTCCATGTGGTGGGGCATTGTCCTGATCATGCTGGCCTTTGCAGGCCTGTATGGGACATGGAGACTTCGGAGAAAGACTCGTGCTAGCGCAAAATAATTTCGCATCAAGAGCCTTTTAGCCAAAGCTTGATGTAACGACACTCTCATCGCGACCCATAAAAAACCTCCTTTTGCCCAGCGGCACAGTCCACAGACTGCACTGCACAGGGCAAAGGGAGGTTTTTCATTTAATGTCCTGCTTCATAAAGAACGAAATTCAAGTTTCGATCACAAATCGCGAGAAAGACCTCCCGCGCGGAATCAATCCGCCGCTGCTGAAGCTGTTTGTCCAACCAGATGAGATCCAGCCCCATGCGCTTGAGGTTATCCTCTAAAATCCGTCCGTCCATAATCAGCTCGGTAAAAAGAAGCTCCTGTTGAGGATTCAGGTTCAGATCCTTGGGGGTGGCGGGGCGCTGGGTGGCAACCGGCAGGATCGTTAGCTTCCCGTTGTATTCAAAAACCGCCGTTTGGATACTGCTCAGGTCGAAATAGCCCTGCTGTCGGCACATGACCATGAATTCGCTGAGATCGAGCTTGGCCTTTTTCATATTCTCCCGGTACAGCTTTCCGTCATCCAGAAGAATGGTGGGGGTGCCGTTGAGATACTTGCGCGTTCTCGGCCATTTGTTGGCGACAATGCTCATCAGCAGCGTGACGCCCCCATAAATCACCATCGCGACAAGCGGCTTCCACGGTGCCTCCAGATCGGTGGCCATTTCGGCCGCGATCGAGCCGATGGTAATGCCGGTAATGTAGTCAAAAAAGTCGAGCTGGGCCATCTGCTTATGGCCCACAATCTTGGCAATAAGAAACAGAATGACCAAAGAAAAAAAGGACGTCAGGCACAGATATAAAAAATCCATCTTCCACCTCGCTATGATTCATCCCCGTTAGTTTAGGCCAATCCACTCAAAAAAATACAGCCACATTCCTCTGCGGCTGTTAGTTTGAGCTTATGGAATCACCTGTTTGACAAAAATTTACGCCCACAGCGATGAGATTATCATCACCGGGGGCGTAAACATTGTTGGTTGCGGGGGGCTGACACCCACAATGTTTACGATTATAGTAGAGGAACTCACACGGCAGAACAGCCAATCTTGCGCACGATATTTCATTAATTTTTATCTTGCGCACGATTCGCTTTTATGCTATACTTTATCCATACTGGAAGGGGTGCACACTCTATATAGCGCCCCAATGGGAGGGACGCGCATGGCCGGAAAAACCGACTATAAAAACCAATGGCAAAAAGATAATGTGGATAGGGTTAATCTCACCATGCCGAAAGGCCGCAAAGCCGAGATCAAAGCCCATGCCGAAGCGCATGGAGCCAGCCTAAATAGTTTTATCAACGATGCCATAGCCGAAAAAATAGGGCGGGATAGTGCCTAACGAAAGGATTTGATAACGTGACCAAAGAAGAAATGCAGGCCCTTCGCGATATGATGCGTGAGGAGATCGCCCCCGTTATAGTGCGGCTGGATGGGATGGAGCAGCGGCTGGGGGCTGTAGAAACCGACATATCGGGATTGCGGGACGATACCCGCTATACTCGCGTACTGGTGGAGAAGCAGCAGCACCAGATTCAGTTGATTGCCGAGCAGTACGGCGACATTTCCGCGAAGCTGGACAAGGCCAACGATAGAGCCGCCCAGATGGATGACTTCCGCGACAGACTTCGCACTGTCGAAGATATTATTATGCGGCATACGGCTCTTTTACAGGGGCTTGCAAAGGCAGAATAATTCTTTATGAGAAAACCCGCTCGACGGCCTTGCTTAAGGCTTTCGAGCGGGTTCGTTTTTGTCGTCACTTGAACATTTGCAGTTTTGGCAGAGAAATATAAAAAGCAAGTGCATTGGATTCTCTCAGAGAATGACTTTGGAAAAACGGGTTTACATTTGTCATTATAAGATCGGCGATAAATTCGCGCCAGATGGCATAACCGGCATTGATGGTTCCATCGGCAAATTTGTCATCTGTGCCTGTGTCGCAATAGCGAGAGAAAAACCGGCCACCGGGGATTTCGTTGTGGGAGCAGAAAATGTGAGCCAATTCATGGAGTATCACGCAGAGCAGCTCGTCATCAGATGATTCCACATCAGAGCGAATCAAGATGCCATCAACCTTGGCAGAGTAAATCGCATAACCAAGAACGGGGACTCTCTGAGTTCAAGGTGCTATAGATTCTTTATCTCCCAAATAGATTGCTGCGGTCAATATAGAGTCACCAGTAATCAAATAGCCTTCGAT
>CAZVAV010000175.1:0-5179 GCA_964625135.1 uncultured Oscillospiraceae bacterium
AAAATTTGCCCAACAAACGCAATTCCCCGCCGAAAAGATGTTTTTCGGCGGGGAATTGCATTTTCGCTAAAATTTTAATTCCGATTGCCTGATGACGCTCATTGCTCGTAGGAGTAAAGCGGATTCTGCACGCAAAGCTTAGCCCCGGCCACCTCAATCTGAGTGCCGTTGATGTACCCGGCGCAGTCCGACGCGAGGAAGGCAAGAAGCTTGGCGTTGTCCTCGGGGGTTCCAAACCGCTGCATCGGAATATCGCGCATTAGGCGGGGGCCGTTGAGCTCGATATTTTTGGCCGAAATCTCGGTGGCCGTCATTCCCGGAACGTAGGCAACTACCCGAATGTTGTCCTTTGCCAGCTCGGCGGCAAAGGTTCTGGTCAGCGACGAGACGCCCGCCTTGCAGGCGCTGTAGGGCGCCCGACCCGCATTGGGAATGACAGCCGAGAAGGAGGATGCATTGAGGATGACCCCGCCGCCGGTCTTTCTCATGTGGGTTGCGGCGATCTTGCAGCCCGAAAAGACCGAGACAAGGATCTTGTCGGTCATCGAACGAAACTCCTCAACATCATAATCCATCAGGCTTTTGATCTGGTTGGAGCCCGCATTGTTAACCCAGACGTCGATTCTGCCGTAACGGGTCTCGACCTCGTCGGCATACCGGGCCATCGCCGCATAATCTGTGACGTCGACACTCTTGGTCATCAGCTCAAATCCAAGTGCATGAAATTCGGCCTGTCCCTCGTCAAGCTTCTGCTGGCGGCGGCCGCAGATCGCGACATGACAGCCCTCACGCAAAAATTCGAGCGCGGCACCCTTTCCGATGCCGGTGGCCCCGCCGGTGATCACAACTGTTTTCCCTTTGAGATGAAGCTCCATTTTCCTCTTCCTTTCCTGTTTCGGCTGCGGGCTCGCCCCCCTTTAGGAGGCCGAACCCTGAAATGAAGATCCGATCAGGCAAAGACGCCGATCGGCCACGGGGCAAATTCGCTCTCCCCGACCCCGAGCTGCTCGCTCTTGGTGCGTTCTCCCGAGGCGATTCTCAGAATCTCCTCAAAAATCAGCCGGCCAAGCTTCTCATTGTCCATCTCCCCGTCGATCACAACGCCGCAGTTGATATCCATATCCCCCTCCATATGCTCATAGAGCGGCGTATTGCTGGCGAGCTTGATCACCGGAACGAGAACCGAGCCATAGCAGGAGCCGCGTCCGGTCGTGAAGCAGAGCAAATTCGCACCGCCCGCGATCTGCCCGGTACAGGCGATGGGATCGTATCCGGGGGTATCCATAAAGACCACGCCGGGCGCGATGACCGGATAGCCATACTCATAGACATCGTTGAGCGGGGTGGTGCCGCTCTTCTTCACGCCGCCAAGCGACTTTTCGAGGACATTGGCGATGCCGCCCTTGTTGTTGCCGGGAGAAACCTTCCCGTTGATCTGGCAGTCCCGCCCCTCGGTCTGCTTGAGCCACCAGTTGATCCGATCGACCAGCTTCTGCCCAACCTCGGGGGAAATTGCCCGCCGGGTAAGAATATGCTCCGCGCCGAAAATCTCGGTGGTTTCGGAGTGGATGCAGCCGCCGCCGTTCTTTACGAGGAGATCCATCGCCTTGCCAAGCGCCGGATTAGCCGAAAGACCCGAAAATCCGTCCGAGCCGCCGCACTCAAGGGCGACGAGCAGGTGCTCTGCCGAGCAGGGCTCGCGCTTGACCTCGTTGACAGCCGGGAGCATCTCCTCCACCAGCTTGATTCCGAGATCGATCGACTTTTTGGTGCCGCCGACCTCCTGTATGCTGAGTTTACCAAGAAGCTGACCGGGAATCAAGCTTTGCGTCTCGAAAAGAACGTCAATGTTGTTGCGCTCACAGCCCAACGCCACGATGACCGCTCCGCCCATATTGGGGTTGTGGACATATCCGGCGATGGTGCGTCGCAGCAGCTCAATCGGCTCGCCCGACTGCTCCATGCCGCAGCCCAGCTCGGTGATAAACGGAACCACGCCGTCGACATTGGCATAGCGTTCCATCACCGCAGCGGAAAAATGCTCGGAGATCTTGCGGGCAACTGTTGCGGCGCAGTTGCTGCAAACGATGATTCCAATGTAATTGCGGGTCGCAACCCGGCCATCGGGGCGGCGGATGCCCAGAAAGGTTCGGCGCTGTTCGATGGGCAGCAGCTCGACCGGCTTGCAGTCGGCGGCAAAGGCGTAATCGAGATCGTGCGCCTCAAATTTAATATTGTGGCTGTGCATCATCGTGCCGGCGGAGGTATCCTCGGCGGCGTAGCCGATCACCGTATTATATTTGCGAATCTCCTCGCCCTGTTTGATCGCACGCGCGGCGCATTTGTAGCCCGCCGGAAGATCGGTGAGCAGGGTGATCCCCTCGTCGGGAATGTAGGTGCCCCGGGGAAGATCATGCCGTGCCACGACGACATTATCCTGCGGCTCGAGGCGGATGGTCGGATTGATCATAAAAAATCCTCCTGTAGGAAATCGTTTGAGCCTGATACGACAGTCCCCCGCCGCAGAACACGCCTGCGGCAGGGGAACCGTTGCAGTAATTCTGGCTATGTTATACAGCGGCGGCGCTTTTTTTGATCCTTTGCTTCTGGGTGAACAGCGCAACCAGCAGCAGTGCAATGCCGGGGGTGTCGGTGAGCAGGCCGCTCTTGATCATCAGCAGAGCCGCAACCAGCAGGATCGCCCGCTCAAACAGCTTGAGCTTGGTCATCATATAGCCCTGCATTGATCCGCCCAGGCAGACGCATCCAATCGATGCGGTGATAAACGCCCAGATGATTTCAAGCGGATTGTCTGAAAGCATCAGCAGCGGAGGCGAATAGACAAACATGAACGGAATGATAAAGCCGAGCAATCCGACGCGAACGGCGCACCAGCCGACCCGGTTGGGATCGGCGCCCGCGATGCCGGCTCCGGCATAGGAAGCCAGGGCGACAGGGGGGGTGATGGCGGAAAGAGCCGCAAAGTAAAGAACAAACATGTGTGCGACAATCGGCTCGACGCCCAGCGTGGTCATCGCCGAGGTAGCGACGGTCGCCGCCACGATATAGGCCGCCGAGGTGGGCATGCCCATGCCTAGGATGATGCAGGCGATCATCGTAAACACCATGGTCGGCAGCAGGTAGCCGTGCGAAAGCTTGATGATCAGGTTGGCGAGCTGCAGGCCGATGCCGGTGATCGAGACAACGCCGACAACCAGACCGACCACCGCGCAGGCGATGGCGACGCTCAGGCCCTGCTTGGCTCCCGATTCAAGGGCATTGAGCAGCTTGCTGAGCTTCATCCGGCTCTCCGGGCGGAGGAAGCTGACGGCGATCAGCGCAAGAATACTGAAGAAGGCCGAAAGAGCGGGGGTATAGTTCATCATCAGCATGGCGATGAGCAGAACGATCGGCAGCACGAGGTGACCTCTCTTCTTGAACTCCTCGCCCGCGTGGGGCAGCTTCTCCTTCGGAATTCCGGTAAGGTTGAGCCTTCTGGCCTCAAAGTCGACATTGATCCACAGCGAGACATAGTAGAGCACCGCGGGAATGGCGGCGGTGACCATAATGGTTCGATAGGAGACGCCGAGATACTCAGCCATAATAAAGGCCGCCGCACCCATGACGGGGGGCATAATCTGACCGCCGGTCGAAGCAACCGCTTCCACCGCTCCGGCAAAATGCGGCTTGTAGCCAAGGCTCTTCATCAGCGGGATGGTAAAGGCGCCGGTGGTGACGACGTTGGCCGCCGCCGAACCGTTGATCATGCCAAGGAAGCCGGAGGCGATGATCGAAACCTTCGCGGGGCCGCCGACCTTATGACCGGCAACCGCCATCGAGACGTTATTGAAGAATTCGGCAAGGCCGGTCTCGGAAAGAAACGCGCCAAACAGGATAAACAGGAAAATAACCGTGGCGGAGGTGCCCAGCGGGATGCCGTAAATGCCCTCGGCCGAGATGTACATGTGCTCGGCCAGACGCTTGATGCTGAACCCTCTGTGCATCAGCGGCCCGGGCAGATAGGGCCCGAAATAGGCATAGGCAAGGAAGATTGCCGCAAGGATGGTCATCTCCTTGCCAACGCATCGCCTGGCACCCTCCATAACCAGAAGCACCGTCAGGATTGCCATAACGATGTCGGTTTGGCTCATGACGCCCGCACGGTTTGAAATCGCATCGATGTTGATAAACAGATAAGCGTTGACGGCCACGCCCATGATGGCGAGACCGATATCAATCGGCATAAATTTGATTGTCTTTCCATCCTTCTTCTTAAAGAGCGGATAGAGCAGAAAGATCAAGCAAAGAACAAATGCAAGGTGAACCATTCGCGTTTTGTTGGAGGGCATTTTACCCCAGGGGCTCGCGATGTAAAGGTGGAAGAGGGACATGGCGACCGCAATGACCGTAACAGCCTTTGCAACAAGTCCCTTCGCCTCTCCCAGATTGGATTCGGAATCATACTTCTTTAGGGTTTCCTCCACGTCGATCTGCTCGATTTCGTCGAGGATATTCCCCTTTTTGACCTTGGTCTTTTCCTCGGTCACAGGCTCAGACGCCTTTTTGATCTCGCTCATTCTTGTTTTCCTTTCTCTTTCCTAAAACATTTAGCGTCGAAAGCTTCCCTTCCGGGAGCAGCTGTGAAACAGCCGCTCCCCCAAAGGGTCATACAGGTCAGACTTGCTCTTTTAACCCAGCTTCGCGCATTCCTGTTTTATTTCAGAGCGCCGATCTCCTTGAAGTATCTCTCGGCACCGGGATGCAGCGGAGCAGTCAGGCCGTCAACGCAGGTTTCGGGCTTGATGTTGGCTGCAATCTTGTGGGCGTTGGTCAATGCTTCGGTGTTCTCATAAATCGCCTTGGTGAACTGATAGACCATCTCTTCATCAAGGTCGGTGCGGCAGAAGATGTAGTTCGCGACAGCGAAGGTATTGACGTCATAGTCCTGATTCGGATAGGTGCCCGCAACCATGGTGAAGGGGAAGTAGGCGGGATTCAGGGCACAGATCGCCTTGATCTCCTCTTCCGAGAAGGAGTAGATGTCGCAGTCGCCCGAGCTCATGAGGTCGGTCATCGCGGCAGCGCCGGTGGCGGCGATCAGGTTGGCGCCCGCAGCCTTGCGATCCTTGAGCAGCTCGGCGGACTGGGTTTCGGAGGTATATTCGATGGTGGCGTCGTT
>CAZVAV010000176.1:0-5179 GCA_964625135.1 uncultured Oscillospiraceae bacterium
ACTCTCGTACTTTAATGCTCTCTCTCAGTACGGCACCCGAATCGTGCAGCCCATAGCAAAGCATATCGAGGGCAGTATATGGGAGCTGCGCCCCCTGAACAACCGTATATTTTTCTTTTACTGGAAAGATAATACGTTTGTTATGTTACATCATTTTATTAAGAAATCACAAAAGACCCCAACAAAAGAAATAGAGCAGGCCAGATTGAAACTAAAAGATTTCCTTGAAAGGAGCGGCAAAGCATGAGTATCGAACTTAATGGGGAACTTAATGGGGAAAAGTACGCTACTTTTTCCGATTATCTCAACGACGAAAGCAAGGTTACCTCTGCTGAAAAGGCGCAGATTGAGTTTGAAACCGCCTTGATCGGTAAAGTAATTGAGGCGAGAGAAGCGCAGGGACTGTCGCAGCGCGACCTCGCATTCCTCAGCGGTGTAAAGCAGCCGGCAATCGCAAGGCTTGAAAGCATGCGAAGCACACCCCAAATCGACACGCTCTTTAAGCTGCTGAATCCTCTTGGATATACCCTGACCATCACTCCTCTGGATGCCAAGCCGCCGATTGAGCGATAACCAGCATACAGCCAAACCGTACGGCGCCGTTGACAGTATCAACCGGCGCCGCAAAATCCGGCAATATGTCCACTTGATTTTTACCGATATCTGTGCTATAGTGACACTGTTCCCCAAATTAAGGTAAAAAGATAAAATGCCCCCACAGAACCTTAGCAATTTGCCTATTGCTAAGACCCCATATCTCAATGATGTAAGGCCATCATTAAGACTTGTGAAAGCATTTCATAGCGATATTATACCGAATGAAATTCTAAAAGACCAGCCTTAAAGATGTTTTTTATTGAAAACATTTTGGGGCTTTTATTTTTTGACCGTTCACAATTTATTCGCTATACCACTTTAAGACCGGCGCTACAACACCAGTCTTAAAGCAAATAGATTTGCACTTTGAAATTTGAATTGCACGACCGACGAGAGATACTATCTTGCTAGACAGTACGCCATGACCTCAGACCAAGGAAGGGGGAAAAGAGCGTACCTGCGCCGCACAGCGGCGAGAGAGACAATCTTCCTGAAACCCAGGGCGAAGAACGGTAGCCGGTGATGAATGCAAAAACAAAACGCATCTATAAGAACACACACCTTTGAATCATTTGTTTAAGTGGTATAAAGGACAAAAGCGCGTTCTTATATTGTTAGTTAACTGAACTCCAGCTAAGCTGGAATCAATTATCGCCCGCGCCGTACAACGGAGAGGCAAATAGTCCTTTTCAATTGTTATAACCACTTGACCCTGTAAATCAAGGTCAAGTGGTTATGGTGCGGATAAGAGGACTTGAACCTCCACCGAGTTGCCCCGACTAGAACCTGAATCTAGCGCGTCTGCCGATTCCGCCATATCCGCATTTATATTTTTGCTGCACACGAAGCAGCTTTGTTATAATAGCATGCAACAAAATTTTTGTCAAGGGTTCCTTGAATTTTTTTCGGCAAATTTTTCATTCGGAGCCCTCGCCCTGAAATCGTTTCGCAGCAGCGACGCGCCACAGCCCTCTGCTCATCCAATTTCGGCAACGATCATGGCATCAATCGACAGAAGAAGTGTCAGGGTTCTCTCTACGGATTCCAAAAAGGCGCGACCAATCGATCTGCGCCAGCACAACCGACAGCAGGATGATACTTCCCCCCGCAACGAAGGTCGGGGTCGCTATATCAAAGCCGCAAAGCACCGACAACAGGCTGCCGAACAGCCCTTCGCAGGAAAGCAGAATCGCTGTTTTCGCCGGGGCAACTCGGCGCTGCGCCCAGTTTTGCAAAAAATAGCAAAGTCCTGTAGATAAAAAGGCAAGGTAAAGCATCGGAAGCATCCCGTCGCGCAACGACTGCATGGAACAATGCGCCCCATCCACGACACAGAAGGTAAGAAAGGAAAGCAGCCCGGACACCCCCAGCTGCATGACGCTGAGCACCGCCGCGCTTGAGGTGATGCCTGAAACAGCGCCCAAAAAAGCGATGTGGCAGGCAAACAGGAACGCACAAAGCAATGTAAGGATATCGCCGACATTAAAATATACTCCAATGCCCGGCGACCAGGAAAGAATCGCCGCGCCAATAAAGCAGGCGAAGGCGAGCGCAAAGGAGGATCGCGCGGGCTTCTGCCGAAACAGCAGCCAACTGATAAACGGCACCATAATCACATTGGTGGAGGTTAAAAAAGCGGAGTTTGCCGGGGTGGTATATTTAATGCCATAGGTCTGCAGTAAAAAGGCCAAAAACAGCACGACGCCCGCCCCCGCGCCGCAGAGAAAATCCTGTCTCGCTGCAACCGCGATCTCCTGCCGGAACAGGACGGTCATGATCAGGGTGGGAATCGCAAACCGAAGGGTCAAAATCAAAGAAAGCGGCAGACCCGACAGAATTGCAAGATTGGTAAAGATGAAGCCGCCGCCCCAGATTAAGGCGGTAAGCAGCAGCAAAAGCTCGGGAACCAAAAGCGTGCGAACTTGCGATTGCGTGGTCATGAAGGATTCCTCACTTGTTGTTCAAAATAGGAGTTTCGCTGACTTTGCAGCACTATCCCCGCCACCTCCTCCAGGCTTTGCGCGGTATAGGTGGGATAAGGTGCTTCTAAAACGGAAAGTCTGTCCGGATTGTACCAGCAGCAGTCAAGTCCGGACAAAACGGCGCCCGCGATGTCGGCGGTAAGCGAATCCCCTACCACCAGCACCTCCCGCGGATCCTTGACCCCGCAGCGTGCCAGCGCAATCGAGAAAAAGTGCGGCGAAGGCTTTTCCCAGCCGACCTCCCCGGAGACGATCACATGGTCGACATAGCGGTCAATCCCCGACAGCGCAAACCGTCGGTGCTGGCTTTTGGGAACTCCGTTGGTGATGATGGCGAGGGAAGCGACCGGGCGCAGTGTCTCAAGCAGCAGAATTGCTCCGTCAATCAATTGAGCCGATTCGGAGAGGGCTTCGCCATAAAGCCTGTTGGCCTCGGCCGGATCATAGCAAAAGCCGCATTCTTCGGCGAGCTTTTCAAAGCGCTCCACCAGTATTTGGGTTCGGGTGACCTCTCCCCGCTCAAGCCGCTTCCACTGGGCGTGGTTGATCCGATCGTAGCGGTCGAGAAGCCCCTCCTCAGCCGCGATCCCCAGCTGATGCATCGCAGTGAAAAATGCGGAGCGCTGTGCAGCTGCAAAGTCCAGCAGCGTGCCGTCGGCATCGAGCAGTATGGTAGAATATCCCATTGGTTCCTCCTGTCAATTTAACCAAATATTATAACTGAATTTGTAAATTCTCCCTATTTTACCGTCCGTTGGCCGCTTTGTAAAGGGATTAGAGGAGTTTGCAAATTTTCAATGTTAGAAAAACAAGCAGCGCGCAATAAAGCAGCGTTGTGCCAATCGCGGCCAGCCAAAAAGAGCGGTGCAGCGTTTTGTGATGAAAGCAGCGCATTCCCATCCACAGGCCCGGCCCGCCGCCCAGCAGCGCAATGGTGAAAAAGCGCCGTTCCGGAATTCTTCGACGCCCGGCTTTGGCAGCGCGCTTATCCACGGCGCAGAAAATAAAATTAATCAGCGAACAGACCAAGACCATCCCGAGCACAAGCAATAACAAAGCGTTCAAAAGGATCCCCCTTATTTCGGTCAATAATGATTTATTCTATCATGGTTTGACCCAAATGCCAATGACCCCTATTAAAATGAGCGATCGTATCGGAATCTTTGCTCGCCGCTGCCGTCTACTTCCTCTTGACAGCGGGTACGGTTTTGATTAAACTAATCTTATTATTGCTCAATCAAGAACGCTTAAAATTTCATGAAAACGAGGAACATCACAATGAAACAGCTTCATCTCACCCGGGCTCTGTGCCTGCTTTTTGCTTTACTGATGATCGTATCAACCACTGCCGGATGCGGCAAACAGAGCGCCTCCGAGGAACTGACGTCCTCCTCCATGGCGGTTGAGAACCCGGAAGCGGAGCCCGAGCCCGACGAAGACTTAGAAATCGAACGGGTCTTTTTGGTTGAAAAGATCGATCAGGGCAAGGAGCGCAACCCCGACACGGTGGGCTGGCTCTATCTTCCCAACACCACCATCGATGACGCGGTGCTGCAGGCCAAGGACAATGACTATTATCTGCGAATCGACGAGGACAAGAAGTATGACATCTTCGGCTGCTATTTTGCGGATTTCCGCTGCAAGGTGACCGACCGCGACAGTCTGGTCAAAAACACCATTATCTATGGCCACTCCGACTACCGTGATAATCCCGACGGAAAAAAGTTCTCGCAGCTCTTTAAGTATGCGCAGGACATCGATTTTGTCCGCAATAATCCGTACATCTATTTCTCCGCGCCCGAGGATGATCTGGTCTGGCAGGTGTTCTCCGTCTTCTTCACCAATATCAACTTCAACTATATTCAGACCAATCCTTCGGAAGAGCAGTATCAATATATTCTCGATGAAGCCAAAGCGCGCAGCGAATATATCATTGATGTTCCGGTCACGACCGATGACCGCATCCTCACCCTTTCCACCTGTAGCGGCGAATATGTCCCTGGCGACCATGACAACTACCGCCTTGTCGTTATGGCCAAGCTGATGCCCAACAACGAGGTAAGCCGGGCAACGATGGCGGTTGAGCCCAATCCTTCTCCGAAGAAGAGCTGACGCACTCCCTTTAAACGTGACAGGACCGGCAGATATGCACTGCCGATCCTGTTTTTTGTTGGACAATTACTTTTTCAGGGTAAAGGAATTGCAGTCGGTGCACTCAATCTTGGTGGGATTGCTCTCATGCGTTCCGACATTGATCTGGGAGAGCGTGCAGAAGTTCTGGCTCTGATCGTGGTGCTTGCACTGCGTAACAGTGCAGCCGATGCTGCGGTTGGCCTGTTGCTCCATCTCGGATTCACCTCCTTGTCCGGTTTTTAAATATTGTACCCACCGTCCGCTGGATTTATCCGGCAGTTTGCGGCAAAAAGGATTTGCCCGATAAAAAGGCCGCCGGACGATTCATCCGACGGCTTTTTGGGGCAGCGTATGTAGCTACCCCCGGGGCTCCAGTCCGAAGCTGACCTCCAGTGCATGGTTGATCTGGTTCATCGACTGATCATCGACCCGTCCCATCCGTTCCTTGAGCCTGCGCTTGTCAATTG
>CAZVAV010000177.1:0-5149 GCA_964625135.1 uncultured Oscillospiraceae bacterium
CTCGGAAGTCCCCGCGGCATCCTCTGAAGCAGTGACCCGCACGGTTGTCGACTACGCCGGCCATGAGGTGACGCTTCCCACCGAGATCAACCGGATCGTTATCACCTCAATCACTCCTTTGCCTTCCGTTTACAGCCTGTTTGAGGGCTCGTCCGAGCGGCTGATCGGCATGAGCCCTTCGTCGATGGCTTCGACCAAAAACTCCCTGCTGGCGGACACCATCCCCGGCATCACCGAGGTGCGTACCGATTTTATGAATGGCAGCGAAATCAATATGGAGGAGCTGCTCGCCATGAAGCCGGACGTTGTGTTCTACCGCGCGGAACAGGAGGAGGAGTATGATAAGCTAACCGCGGCGGGCATTCCGGCAGTGGGCTTCTCCACCACAAAATGGGAGTCCGATTCGATTGAAACCTTTGAAGGATGGGTCACCCTGCTCGGCGAAGTGCTCCAGCAGCAGGATCGCGCGGACGGCATCGCCGAGTACGGCCGCGAGGTCTATAACATGATCCAGAGCCGCTTTGCCGAGGCTGGGGAGTCGCTGGAGCGTCCGCGGATATTGTTCCTGTTCCGGTACAGCAATGGGGTCATACAGACCTCCGGCAGCAAGCATTTCGGCGAATACTGGGCCAACTCCACCGGCGGCGTCAACGCTGCCCACGAAACGGAGTCCGCCAACTTCGAGATCAACATGGAGCAGGTCTATGAATATGACCCCGACATGATTTACATCACCAACTTTGTCCCCTACCTCCCCGAGGATCTCTACAACAACGCCATTGAAGGCCATGACTGGAGCGTGGTGCGCGCGGTACAGGAGAAGAAGGTTTATAAGTGCCCGCTCGGCATGTATCGCTGGTACCCGCCTTCCTCCGATACCCCTCTCATGCTTCTGTGGATGTCTAAAAATAATCACCCCGAACTGTTTGAAGATATCGACATGACAGAGGAACTCAAGAGCTACTACAAGCGCTTCTACAATGTTGAACTGACCGAGGAGAACATTGAGAAAATCTTCAACCCAAGCCGTGAAGCGGCGGGCGCATAGTGCAATGAGTCAGAGACAGAGGAAGATACTTTCGGCATTTTTGGCAGCGGCTCCGTTCGCCTGCCTGATCGTCTGCCTTGGCATCGGGCGTTACCAGATCTCTATCCCCGAAACGGTGCGCATCCTCCTCTCGCCGCTGACCGGCAGCGAGGTGGAACCCACCGCCTATTCCGTTCTTTTCAATGTCCGGCTGCCCCGGCTGCTTCTTTCGCTTTTTGTCGGGGCCGGGCTGTCGGTGTCGGGCGCGGCCTTTCAGGCCCTGTTCAGTAACCCGCTGGCGACGCCGGATACCCTTGGCGTCGCCAGCGGCGCCTCGTTCGGCGCGGTGCTTGCACTTCTCTTTTCCCACAATATCCTTGTCGTACAGGTGCTGGCGCTGGCGGTCGGGATGGCCGCGCTGCTGGGGACCTGCCTGATCAGCCGGATGAACGGCCGGAGTGGCATCATTATGGTTGTACTCTCCGGCATGGTGGTCTCCTCACTCTTTCAGGCGTTGGTTTCGCTGGCGAAATATGTGGCTGATCCCGAAGAGGACCTGCCAACCATCACCTATTGGCTGATGGGCAGCATGTCCCGTTCGACCATGCAGGGGATCGCGATCGGCGTCCCCTTAATCGCGATCGGCATCCTGCTCCTTTTCTTCCTGCGTTGGAGGCTCAACATCCTTTCCCTGCAGGAGGACGAGGCGAAATCGCTGGGGATCAATGTCCGGCGGCTTCGCCTGTTGGTGATGGCCGCCTCCACGATGATCACCGCCTCCTGCGTCTCGATGTGCGGGCAGGTTGGTTGGGTGGGCCTTCTGATTCCCCATGCCGCCCGGATGCTCTACGGCAGCGATAACCGTAGCATTATCCCCGCGAGCATCGGGCTCGGCTCCGCGTTCATGGTGGTGATCGACACGGCGGCCCGCGCGGCGACCGCCGCCGAGATACCGGTTTCGATCCTGACGGCGCTCATCGGCGCACCGTTCTTCATTCTGCTTCTGCGCAAAACAGGAGGTGCAAAGCTGTGAATTTTTCGATACAAAACGGCTGCTTCGGTTATGGGAGTACCCCCATCCTCCATAACATCTCTTTTGATGTGGAGAGCAGGGAGATCCTGACGGTACTCGGCCCGAACGGGGTTGGAAAAACGACCCTGCTGCGCTGCATGATGGGGCTGCTGCATTGGAGAAGCGGCAATACGCTGCTTGACGGCATCCCGATCACCAAAATGAACCACGCCGAGGTCTGGCGCCGGATTTCTTATGTCCCCCAATCCAAGGGGACGGCCCTCTCCTATACCGCCGCTGAAATGGTACTGATGGGGCGCTCGGCCCGGCTTGGGCTCTTTACCCAGCCCACCGCCGAAGACCGCCAGCGTGCCGCCGAAGCGATGGATCAGGTGGGCATCACCCATCTGGCGAACAAAAAATGCAGCGAGATGAGCGGCGGCGAGCTGCAAATGGTACTGATAGCCCGCGCGCTTTCTACCGAGCCCGAGCTGCTGGTACTCGACGAGCCGGAATCGAACCTCGACTTTAAGAACCAGCTCATCATCCTGGAGACGATCAGCCGTCTTTCCCATGAGCGGGGAATCGCCGCCATCGTCAACACGCACTATCCCGCGCATGCTCTCAAAATTGCCGACAAGGCGTTGATTCTCAACCGGGATGGTCAGAGCCTCTGCGGCCCGGCTGCGGAAACGATCAATGAGAAAAATATGCGCCGGGCATTCAGCGTTCAGGTCAAGATTGAGGATTATCGCTACGAGGGACGCTGCTACAAAAGTGTGATTCCCCTCGCCGTCGTCTCCTGACAACCCCTGAATGTTCTCAACAGAAAGGATCTATTATGCAAAAAGACAAAAAGTTTCTCGCGTTTCTCCTCTCTCTTTGCCTGACGGCATCGGCATTTTCGGGCTGCGCTGCCGGGCAGAGCGCGCCACCATCTTCCACCGCCGTGCCGGAATCTGTCTTATCCCCGTCCGAGGTCGATTCCTCCGCGCCCGCCACACGGGAGCGAACCCGTGAGATCGTCGACCAGATGGGGAACACCGTCGTCCTCCCGGAGGAGATTGACCGGGTTGTGATCGCCTCGGTCTGGCCGCTTGCCTCGGTCTATTGCCTCTTTGAGGGTTCGACCGAAAAGCTGGTGGGGCTCGACCCCGCGATCATCAGCGCGGCGGAAAACTCGCTGCTTGTCAAAGCTTTTCCCGAAATCGTTGAGATCGAGAGCGCCTTCAGCCAGAATGGGACCCTTAACGCGGAGGAGCTGCTCAGGCTCGATCCGGACGTCGTGCTTTACGCCTCCGGCGTGCCTGAAGATTACGACGTTTGCCAACAGGCGGGGATTCCCGCGGTCGGGTTTAGCCTGAGCATCAAGGATTTCAACGCCGTCGACACCATCAATTCCTGGATGGAGCTGCTTGGAGAGGTGATGGGCAGGAATCTGACCAATAACGACTTTATCCAGTATGGACAGGACATGCAGGCGCTGGTGGCCTCCCGTCTCGAAGGGCTGACCGATGAAGAGAAGCCGCGATGCATGTTTATCCACGGCTACGATGCCGGATCGATCCGCGTTCCCGGCAGCGCTTCCTGGGCCGACTATTGGATCACTGCTTCCGGCGGAATCAATGTTGGCGCCCAGGGTGGCAAAGGCACACCGGAGGTCGGCATCGAACAGATCTACCAATGGAATCCCGAAAAGATATTTATTACCAACTTCAACCGCGCCATCCCTGACGATCTCTATCAAAATGCAATGGAGAGTTTCGATTGGTCGAGCGTTTTGGCAGTACAAAAGCAGCAGGTCGAAAAACTGCCGTTGGGTATGTACCGCTGGTATGTCACCTGCTCTGATTCCTCTCTCATGCTGCTGTGGATGGCCAAACAAAACCACCCCGATCTCTTTGAAGATATCGACATGAACGAGACAGTGCGGGAGTTTTACAAAAAATTCTATGGTCTTTCGTTGACCGATGAGGAAATTGACTCAATCTTCATCCCCAAAAGGGAAGCGGCCGGTGGAATTTAAGTCCCGTTTTTGATGAAGCGCGTCTTCGATCTCAAAGATTAAACGGGCGGCGGCAGGCGCGCGCGCGCCGGTAAAATAGAGCAGGTGACAAAGTACCGGAGCACATAAAGAGCCAGGAAATTCGGGACATCAGGGATTTCTTGAGCGGTAGAACATATAACCATTGTATAGAGTGGACCTTACAACGAACAGAGGAATCATTAAATTTCAGACGGATCCCCATTTTTCAGGAATGGCCGCTATGAATTTGGCAGCCGTATATTCAGAAGTTTTTGGCACCCGTTTCAGGATGCCCCTTTTTGAGTGTGCAGCCGCAACATTGCTGGCATCAGTTTAGTAATATCAGTGTACCGTCGGTCCTGGCGACAAAGCCGTCAGTGTTGGAAACAGCGGTGATGATTGAGTTAAATAAATACGGCAGCCTTGAATCGCGTCGTTCAGGGCCTGCTTAGACGTAAAGCGTCTGCCCTAGCGACATTCCCATTTCTGGATATCCTGGAAACGGGAATGTCGCACCATTGTCAATACAGTATAAGGTAACAGGCGTATATCTATCCGTTTTGATAACATGAACCTGTCCGTTATTTTCTCGCAAGGAAAAAGTGTGATGATAAAGGTTCCTTCATTTGTAGGACTTATAAAATAAGTGGGAGGTGTGTTCTGGCGGATCGGATTACCTGTTTTTCGGTACGATTAATGGCTGCGCGGAAAAGAAAAAAACTGAAGCAAATTGACCTGGCAAGGGAACTGCATCTTTCGCAGGAGGCCGTCAGCCGGTACGAAGCAGGGAAAAGTCTGCCAAACGCGGAAAATATCGCTTTGTTGGCAAAACTGCTTGACGTCTCCAGCGACTATCTGCTGGGGCTGTCAGATCAGGAACAATCGCCCAAGCCGCTACGGGAACAGCTTTCCCCACAGGAATGGGAACTGCTCTATCAATTCCGGCGTCTGTCTCCTAGAGTCAAGGAGCGCACTTTGGGATACATAGACGGCGCCGTACAAAATCAACCAAAAACAAAAAAGCCGTAGGAAGCGTACATGAACACTTCCTACGGCTTTTGTTCTCAGCGTTTTCCCACAATCC
>CAZVAV010000178.1:0-5119 GCA_964625135.1 uncultured Oscillospiraceae bacterium
ATTTCGGCGGACAAAAATACGATCTGGCTTGAATGGCGATGCCCGATCAGGCGGTTTTTACTTGTCAAGAAAAGAGGCCGCTGCGGATAGAAGCGTCGGCCAAAACAAAAAGATCGAGCGGAATTCCCAAAAGGGTTTTCCGCTCGATTTTTTTATCGAAGAAGAACAGGAGGAAGGAGGCTTCTATGCGCGGCACCTCTGCAACAGCCCCGCTCGCTTAAGCAAGCGTTCCAAAAAGGTCGTTGAGCGCTTCGCTCATCGTCGGATGGGTGTAGATGGCGTCGCGCAGAACCGAATAGGGAACCCGCTGATCCATCGCAAGCTTGACGAGATTGATCAGCTCATGCGATTCGGCACAGAAAAAATGCGCGCCCAGAATCAGTCCGGTTTCGGCGTCGACCACCGCCTTGAGCAGCCCGTCGGATTTTCTCAGTACCCGTGCCTTGGGGATGGCGGCGGCGGGCAGTCGGGCGATCCGTACCTCGTGACCCGCCTTGACCGCTTCCTGCTCGGTCAGCCCAACCCGGGAGAGGGGCGGGTCGATAAAGACGCTGTAGGGCACCGCGCCGCGGTTTTCGGTGGTGCGTGTGCCGTCGCCTTGCAGCTGGGAGCGGATGATCCGGCTGTCGTCGAGCGAGATGTAGGTAAATTGCAGCCCGCCCACAACGTCCCCCATTGCCCAGATGTTCGGCGCGGTGGTGCGCAAATGCTCGTCTACCTTGATCGCGCCGCGTGCGGTCAGCTCCACCCCGGCGTTTTCGGGGTGCAGACCCTCAAGATTGGGTCGCCGTCCGGTGGCCACCAGCACCGCGCAGGCGGCGATCGTCTCAACCGTATCCCCCATTGCAACGGTAACCAGCGCGTGGCCGGGGTCATCGCGGATCGAGCGAATCTCGGCGCTTTGAAGCACCCGGATGTCGCGTGCCGCAAAGCTCTCCAGCACGGCGGCGGAGATTTCCGCGTCCTCGCGCGGGATAAAGGCCGCGCCGTCCTGAATCACCACCACCTCGGAGCCGAAGTTGCGGTAGTAGGAGGCAAATTCCAGCCCGATGTATCCGCCGCCGATTACGATCAAACGCCGGGGCAGCTTTTCGCACTCCATCAGGCTTTCGCTGGTGTAGACAAAGCTGCTTTCGGCAAGGCCGGGAATCGGCGGGAGAAAGGGACGTGCCCCGGTATTGATGAAGACGCGCTCGCCGGAAAGCTCCTCGGTCTGGCCGTTTGCCAGCGCGACCGAAAGCCGGTGCGCATCGAGGAAGGACGCTGTGCCCACCAGCACCTCGACCCCCGCGTTGACCGCCTTTTGATAGTTCTTCTCACGCAGAGCGGCGGTCAGCGCCCGCTTCTGCTCGATGGCCTGCCGATACCGCACGGCTCGTTCCTCAAATCCGCCGCCCATCGAGGCTGAGAGGCGGGCGGCGGTCTCAAGCGATTTGCTCGGGATGCAGGCCACGTTGATGCAGGTTCCGCCGAACATCTGATCCGACCGCTCAATGAGCGCGACCTTCTGCCCGGACTTGGCCAGCGCGTCCGCCAGCGTCTTTCCGCCCTTTCCAAAGCCGATGATCAGATTGTCAAATTGTTTCAATGCTGTCAGTCCTTTCTATAATTGGCGATTACAATACGATGCCGCCGTCGACATGCAGGATGGCGCCGGTGGTAAACGACGCGTCGTCCGACGCGAGATAGACATAGGCGCCGGCCAGCTCGGCGGGATCGGCCGGGCGACCCAGCGGGGTCATCTGCCGAAGCCCCTCGAGCATCTGCGGGGAGACCGACTGCGCGACCATGTCGGTTTTTACCACACCGGGCGCGACGGCGTTGACCCGGATGCCGTAAGCGCCCAGCTCCTTGGCGCAGGACTTGGTCAAGCCGTTGATGCCGAATTTTGAGGAGGCATAGGTGGTCTGGTTTTTGCCACCGTAGGTTCCCACCATCGAGCTGGTATTGATGATGCAGCCGCCGCCCTGCTCCTTCATAATCCGCGCCACCTCCCGGATGCAGCGAAACGGCCCCGACAGGTTAATCGCGATCACCGAATCAAAGTCTTGATCCTCCATCTCAAAAATCGATTTGGCGGAAGTAACCCCGGCGTTATTGACCAGCACGTCGATTCTGCCCCAGCGGGTCATGACCGCCTCGGCCATCAAGCGGATTTCCGCCGAATCGGTCACCTTAACCCCGACCGGGAGGATGTCGGCCTCGGGATAGGCTTCACGCAGCCGCCGGGCCGCCTGCTCAGCGGTTTCGGGTCGGCTTCCGCAGATGGCCACCCGCGCGCCCTCCCGTACAAAGGCCTCGGCAATCGCAAAGCCAATCCCCCGTGATGCCCCGGTGATGATTGCAACCTTGTCCTTGAGTTTCATAGCATGATCTCCTTTCGTTTCTCGTCCTGCCGGAATTCTTTCCCGGGGGAGGCGGGTTGATGCTCCTTTTAACTGAAACTTTAGAAATTACAGTTATTGCTGTAACAATATCATTTACAGATAGAAATGTCAAGTGCCCTTGCGACCTTTTTCGCAAAATCTGTATTGCTAAATTGTAAACAAAACGCGGGAGGGAACAGTCTCCTGGCCGAAGCAATTTAACCGACTAGCACGATGGCACGGTGAGACATTACTACATCGGTTAGATGCCGTGATATTAGACAAATAAAATTTAATTAAAGTGCTTCTGTTTATTTACTTTTACGAAAACCTGTGCTATTCTGAGAAGCATTCAAGGCCGACAAAAGCCGTTTGGCTTCACACCAATCGAAATGCGCCCAAAATGGAAAAGGAAATGGTTACAACATGAAAAATCCAAAAAAGATAAGCAGCATCGTAATCGACGGACACAGCCTGACGCTCGAAGCTCTTGTGGCGGTTGCCCGCTACCATGCCACGGTGCAAATCAGCCCCGAGGCGATTGAAGCGATGAAAAAATCACGCGCGCTGGCCGAAAAGATCGCGGCGGAAAAACGCGTGGCCTATGGAATCACCAGCGGCTTTGGGGATTTTGCCACGGTGGCGGTTCCCGAGGAGATGAGCAATCAGCTTTCCACCAACCTGATTCTCAGCCACTGCACCGGCACCGGAGACCCCTATCCCGATGAGGCGGTGCGCGGCATGCTGCTGCTGCGGGCAAATGCCCTCTGCGTGGGGGTCAGCGGCGTTAGGCCGCTGCTGGTGGAGATGATGGTGGAGATGCTCAATCGGGGGGTCACCCCTGTTGTGCCCCAGAAGGGCTCGCTGGGCGCTTCCGGTGATCTGGCGCCGCTTTCCCACATGGGGCTGGTGCTGCTGGGTCGGGGCGAGGCGATGTATCAGGGGAACAGGCTCCCCGGTGGAGAGGCCATGAAGCAGGCCGGAATCCAAGCGTTGGATACGCTGGTCTGCAAGGAGGGGCTGGGCATCACCAACGGAACCTGCGCCATGACCAGCGTGGGAGCGCTGAACCTTTATGACACGATGCAGGCCGCCGTTCTGGCGGATGTGGTGGCGGCCATGACCTTTACCGCCCTGACCGGCCAGCTCGACGCGTTTGAGGAGCGGATGCACACGGTGCGTGGTCACATCGGGCAGATTCGGGTGGCGCGCAATTTCCGCAGGCTCACCGAGGACTGTGAAATCCTTCAAAACTGTCAGGGCGACCGCGTGCAGGACGCCTACGCGCTGCGCTGCATTCCGCAGATTCACGGGGCCGTCCGCGATTCGCTCGAGTATATCAAATCCAAGGTGGATATCGAGCTTAACGCCGTCACCGATAACCCACTGATGTTCCTTGAGGATGAAGCGGTCATCTCGGGGGGGAACTTCCACGGAGAGCCGATGGCGCTGCCGTTTGATTTCCTGGGAATTGCCTGCTCGGAGCTGGCCAGCATTTCAGAGCGCCGCATTGAACGGATGGTCAACGCGTCCCTCTCGAACGGGCTGACCCCGTTTTTGACCACCAACGGCGGCGTCAACAGCGGTTTTATGATTGTGCAGTATTCGGCGGCCTCGATGGTATCCGAAAACAAGGTGCTGGCGCATCCCGCGTCGGTCGACTCGATCCCGTCCTCGGCCAATCAGGAGGATATGGTTTCGATGGGCACCACCGCGGCTCGCAAGTCCGGGTGGATTTTGCAAAATACCCTATCAGTGCTGGCCTTTGAGCTGCTGACCGCCTGTCAGGCGATCGATATCCGCCGTCGGCAGGACAGCCACGGCAAGGGCATCTCCCCGGTGCATCAGGCGGTATTTGAGCATGTTCGGAAAGCCGTGGATTTTTACGAGGTCGACCGGGAAATCTGGCCTGACATCAAGGCCGTGGAAGCGATGGTGCGCAGCGGTGAGCTTCTGGAAGTGGTGCACAGCCGGCTGCCCGATTTGGATTAGCCCCCTTTCGGGCCTCCGCAACAAAAAGCCGTAGGAAATTTCGGTTTCCTACGGCTTTTTGAGCGGGGTGGACGGGGGTAATCTTTTCTCCCGAATTCCCTCGGCTTTGTTTACAGGTTGGAATGCGTTTGGTATACTGAATCAAGCAATTACGCTTGCGCGGCGGCGGGCGATGTCGCTTGATGTGGCCTTGCGCAGGCTTTTGCGTGAGCCATAACGTTTGACCACCGGCTGGCATCATAGAGCCGGGATCAAGAACCGACATGCTTGTGACGCCTGAAACGGCGTTGGTCACAGCGAAAGGAAAACGGTTATGTCACATATGAGAATCCAACGCAGCGAAGCAATAGACGATTTGTTTTACGCCCTTCTTTCCCTGCGGGACATCGAGGAGTGCTACGCCTTGTTCAGCGATATGTTTACCGTGCAGGAGCTGACCGCTTTTTCTCAACGGCTACAGGTAGCCCGTATGCTGATGGAGGGGAAAACCTATAAAATGGTACAGAACAGCATTTCTATCAGCGCCTCGACCATCACGCGGATTAACACCGAGCTGCACTATGGCTGCGGCGGATACCGCATGGTGCTGGATCGGCTGCCCCAAATCCGGCGGGAGCTGGAGGGGGAGTAGGGGTAGGGACACAGCTTCGCCCGGAACCCCCTACCTAATCGATTTTCTCCCCGGTGAACGCTTCGATGAACTGAAACAGAGCCGCGCGCGGCTTGTCGCTGAGATTGTGCAGACGAATAACCGGGTCTTT
>CAZVAV010000179.1:0-5106 GCA_964625135.1 uncultured Oscillospiraceae bacterium
TTTGATCGGCGCCGATTCGGGGCTGACAATCGCCACCAGCTTTCTGGCGGAAACCATATTGCCAAATCCGATGTTAATCAGCTTCATTGCTTCCCTCCTATACGATGTTCTGAATCTGCTCGCGGATCTTCTCAAGCTCGCTCTTGAGCGCGACCACCACCGCGGCGTTCTTGGCGTCCTGCGCCTTGGAGCCGATGGTATTTGCCTCGCGGTTGAGCTCCTGCATCAAAAAATCGAGCTTGCGTCCGACCGGCTCGGGAGCGATTAAAATCTCGCCGAGCTGGTGCAGATGGCTGCGCAGCCGCACCGTCTCCTCGTCGACCGCGATTCGGTCGGCAAAGACGGCCGCTTCGGTAAGTACCCGCGCGTCATCGACCGAGCGATCGGCGAGCAGGGCGGAAAGCTTCTGGTAAAGCCGCTCGCGATACGCCTCGACCGTCCGGGGAGACTGCTCCTCAATTTTGGCGGTCAGCTCCGAGATCGTCTCACAGCGAGCCTCGATATCGGCGCTGAGCCTCTCTCCCTCGGTCTCGCGCATCGCGACAAAGCGATCGAGCGCGTCGGCGGCGACGGATCGTACCGCTTCGGCAAGCGCCTGCTCGTCCGGCGCGGTGCGCTCCACCGTGAACACGTCGGGCAGCCGCGCCAGATCGCGCAGCGTCACCTCAAAGGGAAGCCCGGTCTCCTCAGAGAGGGCATGCATCGCTTTTAGATAGGACTTTGCCAGCGCGCGATTGAGCTGCACGGCCGAATCGTCCGCATCCGTCGTAGCGATAGAGCAGTAGCAATCGACCTTGCCACGGGAAATGCGGTTCTGCACCTGCGTCTTGAGCTTGTCCTCCAAAAAAGCGCAGTTTCTGGGGGTGCGGCAGGAGAACTCAAAATAGCGGTGGTTGACCGATTTGATCTCCACCGTAATGTCCCATCCGCCGATTTGCTGCTGACTGCGGCCGTAACCGGTCATGCTTCGGATCACGCACATCTTCCTCTCTTGCAAAAGCTGCAAAAAGCTTTTGTTTTCTTCCAAATGCTCCTGTTATCATACCGCTGGGCAGATGGTTTGTCAACCGCGGCGGGGTCTTGGGGCAGCGGGACGGGCAGCGGGACGAGCCACGGTTCTTCCCACCGTCTTTCCGTGCGGCTTTGGCCTGTTCTCCCCGTCCGATTCGGGATTCACGGTGGTAACCGCGCCGCGCAGCGCGTTGACCTCCTGCGGGGTCAGCTCGCGCCACTTTCCGGGCTGCAGCATCCCGAGCTTGATCGGGCCGATCGAAACCCGGCGAAGTCTGGCAACCTCCAGCCCCAGCGCCTCACACATCCGGCGGATTTGCCGGTTTTTTCCTTCATAAATGGTGATGCGCAGCACCACCCGCCCCGTCTCACGGCTCTCGACCTGCACCTGTGCGGGCGCGGTCGTGCTGCCGTCGTCGAGGGTGACGCCGGTGGCCAGCGTAATGAGCTGCTCCTCGGTGATATCGGGCCGCACGGTGACCCGGTAGGTTTTGGAAACATGGTTCTTCGGGTGCATAATAAAGTTGGCGAATTCGCCGTCGTTGGTCAAAAGCAGCACACCCTCGCTGTCCTTGTCGAGACGGCCGATCGGATAGATCCGCGCCGGCAGATCGCTAAGCAGCTCGGCCACACAGCGCCGCCCGAGCTCATCCGAAAGGGTGGTAACATAGCCGCGCGGCTTGTTGAGCAGGATGTAGTAGCGCCGGGCACGCTTGACAAAGGCCACCCGCTCGTTGTCGATGTGAACGACATCCTGGGCGGGATTGACATCCTGTCCGATGACGGCGCACCGCCCATTTACGGTGACGCGTCCCTCCTCGATGAGCCGTTCGGCTCCGCGGCGGGATGCGATTCCCTGATCGGACAAAAGCTTATGGATTCTCACAGATTGTTTCTCCTCTATCTCTTCTATTTCTTCAATCATTGATGG
The DNA here is from genome assembly GCA_964625135.1 of uncultured Oscillospiraceae bacterium. Classification (GTDB taxonomy): domain Bacteria; phylum Bacillota; class Clostridia; order Oscillospirales; family Ruminococcaceae; genus Yanshouia. Next base: position 1,943 of record CAZVAV010000179.1, read on the forward strand.
GGCGTTTGCGGGACGATAAAAGGATTTCCCCACGGCAGCGGAAAACGAAACTGCTCTGGGTAGGCAAAAAAATCCTTGATCTGCTGTAGAATGCTTCTGGTCTCGGTAAAGCGCGACTCCCGCTCCTGACCGGCCACCAGCGGCACAACCGAAAGCGGCTCCCCGTCGAGGGTGAGCACCGCCTCCCCGACCGGCTGCCCCTTGGCGACCGGCGCGTAGACAAACGGCTCAAGGGCAATCGAGAGCTTGTAGTGGGAGCGCTCCTCCGCTGTCAAATAAGCACCCGGCGTCCAGAGCGGCTCAACCGGAACACGGGGCTCCGCGGCGCCGGTTACCGCGACCGAAAGGTTTTTCAGCGTATCGCTGACGTCGAGAAACTCAAGAGCGGCAAACGCCTCCTCATAGAGCCTGCGGTGAAAATTAAAATCGTCGGGACAGTTGAGCGTCACCGCGATCAGCGTCAAGCCGTCGCGCTCGGCGGCCGAGACCAGACAGCGCCCCGCCGCCTTGGTAAAGCCGGTCTTGACGCCGATACAGTCCTCATACTGCCAAAGCAGCCGGTTATGGTTGGTGAGCCAGCGGTGGTACGGCGGATTTCCGTAGCAGAGCTTCGCCGATTTGGAGCGCACCATTTCGGCGAAATCGTCGTTTGAAAGCGCCTCGCGGGTCAACAGCGCCAGATCGTAGGCGGTGGTGTGATGATCCCCCACATCCAGCCCCGACGGACTGCAAAAATGGGTCTCCTTCATCCCGATTTCGGCGGCTCGGCGGTTCATCCGCTCGCAGAAGGCGTCGACGTTGCCGTCGATCTTTACCGCGGCGGCATTGGCCGCGTCGTTGCCCGAGGCAAGCATCATTCCCCACGCGAGGGTGCGCAGCGTCGCCTGATCCCCCTCGAGCAGCCCGATCGAGCTGCCCTCGGTTTTAATCGCGGCGGCATCGACGACAAAGCTCTCGTCAAGGTTCCCCTGCTCCAGCGTGAGCAGGGCGGTCATGATTTTGGTCGTGCTGGCATTCGGAAGGGCTTCATGACCGTTGTGCTCCGCGAGAACCCGCCCCGAGGACGCCTCAATCAGTACCGCGCCCTTCGCCTGCTCAAGCCCCTGCGGCCAGATTGCCGCAGCCTGTACCGTAAGCAGCAGGCTCAGCGCCCCGGCAGCCAGCGCCGTCACCCCATGTCTCCCACGCATCAAACCATCCGCCCCTTTCTATCCTCCTTGGATAGATATTCTCAGGACGGCGAAAAAATGATTGCGACTATTCGGCGGAGCCGTTCTTGGAGGCGGCTTCCTTGTCCTGCTTCTCCGCCTTTTTCTGGGAGATCATGCCGGACACCTTGTCAATGACCCCCGGCACCATGTTGACCACTCGATCCGCGGTGTTGTCGGCGGTCTGCATCTGCAACAGTTGGACGTTGCCCCCCGAGATCACCAGAAAGGCGAGCGGCGCGATGGTGACCCCGCCGCCGGAACCGCCGCCGAACGGCATGGTGGGCTTGGAGGTCGGCAGCTCGGAGCCGCCGGTCGCAAAGCCAAAGGTGACCTTCGAGACCGGAATGATGGTGGTGCCGTCGGGGGTGGCGATCGGATCGCCGATGATGGTGTTGACGTCGACCAGCTGCTTGAGCTTGGTCAGGGATTGCTCCAGAATTTCACTGATGGGATGCTTGGTTTCCATGGCACTCTTCCTTTCGTTCGGCGGGAATCGATTCCCGTCGGATCTCTTCTTTTTTCTTGGGGGCGCCGGTCGATTTGATCATCGCGGCCAGCGTCCAAAAGCCGATTTGCACGGCGGCAGCCAGCGCCGCGAGGGGAACCAGACGCAGCTCCCCCGAGAAGGAATACTCCTCCCGCTCTGCGGTGAAGCCGGGAAGAATCTCGATCTGCCGCACCCGCAGGGCAAACACCCTGTCAAGAATGGCCACGCCGGAGTATACCGCCGCGTTCACTGTGCCAAACCGCAGCGCGGTCGCGGCGGCGTCCTCCCCCACCACGACGATGCGCAGAGAAAATGCCGCGAGGCTGGTGCGGCGCAGCAATTTCTGCACCGGGTGAGCCAGCCGGTCAAAATCGGCAAGCAGCTGGGTCAACAGCGGCTCGATCCCGCGCCGAGGCTTGTCCGGCTTTTCGGCTTCCCTTTTCTTCTCTTTCTTCGCCCCGTCCTTTGGCTTCTCTTTTTGGGGTCGGGGATAAAGCGGATAAGAAAAGAGGAGCCAGTGCAGCGCGGCGGCGGCCTTCTGGCCGCTCGCAGCCGACGCGGTTACCCGCACCGGAACCAACAAAAGCAAAAGGATTGCTGTGAGGATGCCCAGAACTACCGCCATCAAATCACCGTCCTGCCATTGCGGCGGCCTCGACCGAATCGTCAAATTCAATTTGCTCGTCGAGCAGCTCCTCCTCAGGCTCCGGCTCGGTAAGCGGCAGCTCGGCGAGGGAGGAAAGGCCGAAGGTTCGCAAAAAATTGGGGGTGGTCTGGTAGCAGATCGGACGACCGGGCAGCTCAAGCCGTCCCGCCTCCTCCAACAGCCCCTTTTCCACAAGGGATGCGATGATGCTGCTTGAATCAATCCCGCGCACCTGCTCGACATAGGCGCGGGTCACCGGCTGGTTATAGGCGACCGCCGCGAGCACCTCAAGGGCGGCGGGGGTCAGCGGAACATTGCGTCGCTGATTGATCACCCGGCGAATCAGCTCGGTGTGCTCCTCGCGGGTGGCCATCTGGTACTGCCCGCCCAGATTCAAAATCTGAAACGCGCCCCGCTGTGTCTCAAGCGTATCGCGCAGATGCTCAAGGAGGTTGTGCACAACCTCCTCCTTCTGCTCGAGCGCCTCGGCGAGCCGGGCGGGGGAAAGCGGTTCCCCCACGGCGAAAAGCACCGCGAGAACCGCCGATTCCAACTGTTTGCTCATACTGTTACCTCTTGCTCGCGCGTCTGGCGCATTTTGTGAAAGGTCACCGTCTCCCCGTCGTCCGACACGCTGACCCGTCCGCCCTTAATCAGCTCAAGCAAAGCGAGAAAGGTCGCCACCAATTCACTGCGATCCTGCTGATCGGAAAAAAGCGTGTCGAAGTCGAGCGTCGGATGGGCGTAAAGCCGCCGCATTAGATGGATAATCCGCGAGCTGACCGAGACGATCCGGCGGCGGACAATCCCCGAAAAGGCG
>CAZVAV010000180.1:0-5091 GCA_964625135.1 uncultured Oscillospiraceae bacterium
CCAAAGCGGCGCTCCGAGCGGCGCGCAGCCCGCTTCCGGTCAGGATGCGGCAAGCACCGCCGCTGCATCGAAGGGCCAATGGCCCAACAAGCCCATTACGCTGCTCTGCGGCTACTCCGCCGGCGGCTCGTCCGATCTGGGCAGCCGTTATGTGGCCGAGGCTCTGAAAAAGGAACTGGGCGTACCGGTTGTTGTTGAAAATGTCCCCGGCAGCGGCAGCTGGCTTGCGTGGAATCAGCTTTTGCAGAACACCGCCAAGGACGGCAATACCTTCGCACTGGTCAATCTAAGTGCGCTGTACGGCCATTATGACGAGACCAACCCCCGCGAGACAACCATTGAGGACTTTGAGCTGCTGGCCAACCACGTCATCGACTATCAGGTTCTGGCCATCCGCAATGACGAGACCCGCTTCACCGACTATGCTTCCTTGGTGGAGTATGCCAAGACCAATCCGCTGATCCTTGCCTCCGCCACCTCGAGCATCACCAGCGGCGACGCCACTGTGGCAAAGATGCTTGAGCAGAAGCACGGCAGCCAGCTCACCGTAATCCCGGTTGACGGCGCCAGCGATGCCACCACCATGTTTTTGGCCGGTGAAACCGATCTTCTCTCCGCCAACGTCGGCGACGTGATGGATTCTCAGGAGAACGGCTACCATCCCATCGTCGTGTTTGCCCCCGAGCGCTCTGCGTACCTGCCCGATGTTCCCACCGCCACCGAAACCGGCGTGGACGACTACGTCTCCTTCTCCGCGCGCGGCTATGCCTACATGAAGGGGGTCGATCCCGCCATCGTCGAAGCCATGCAGAATGCGCTCACCAAGGCCTTTGACGACCCCGACTACCAGAAGAATATGGCCGCCATGGGCGCCGAGCTCGAGCTCTACACCGGCGACGCGTACGAGAAGCTGCTCAACGACCAGCTCGACACCCGTCTGGAGCTCTGGAACGTCGCGAAATAAGCACAATCAAATTGACGATCCATTTTGGAGCGCCGGACAAAGCCGTCTGGCGCTCCAATCGAAAGGAGCACTTTTGTGAAGAAACAACTTCATCAAGACGTTTACGTCGGATTTTTCTGTCTGGCTTTATGCCTTCTCATCTTCGCGCTGAATATGGGGCTGCCCTCCGACGCGGCCATGATGCCCCGCCTGCTGGGCGGAATGCTGACCCTTTTGTCCTTTCTGATCCTCTACCATGGTCTGCGCAAAAGCAGGCTTCCCGCCGAGGAGCAGGGTGCCCGGGCGCTCACTGTAGACGCGTTAAAAATCCCCTTGATTACCTGGGGTCTCGTCGTGCTGTATTTTGTGCTGTTTCTGGTGATCGGCTATCTGCCGGCCACCGGCATAATGATTGTGGCGCTGATGCGCTTCATGAAGCAAACCTCTTGGCGCACCATCCTCATCATCGACGTTGCCTATCTGCTGCTGATCTATTTCGTGTTTGTCCGTATGCTAAACGTGTCAGTGGACAGCCTTGGCATGCTGGGTCGGCTGCTGTAACGCGCGGAAAGGAGACTACAATATGGTAAACTTCGCTAATATTCTCGCGGGGCTGCAAACGCTGATCAGCATCGACTCCCTCCTTGCCCTGATTGCCGGTACAGCGGGCGGCATGGTCATCGGCGCACTGCCCGGCTTCTCCGCCGCGATGGGCGTTTCGCTGCTCATCCCCATCACCTACGGCATGGGCCCGGTGGCCGCGCTGAGCATGCTTGTCGCAATGTACACCTCCGCCATCTACGGCGGTTCGATCACCGCGATTCTCTGCCACACCCCCGGCACCCCCGCCTCGGCCGCAACCGCCATCGACGGCTTCCAGCTGACCAAGCAGGGGCGCGGAATGGAAGCAATGGGCGTGGCCACCGTCGGCTCTGCCGTGGGCGGAACGGTCAGCGCCATCGCCATGCTGCTCATTGCCCCCGCCCTCGGCGCTTTTTCGTTGAAGTTCTCGGTTTTGGAGTACTTTCTGCTGTCGATCTTCGGCCTGACCGTCATCGCCAGCCTTGCGGGTGATTCGATCCTCAAGGGACTTTTTTCCGGAATCTTCGGGCTTGTGCTCGGCTGTGTCGGCCTTGACGCCATCACCGGCTTCCCCCGCATGACCCTCGGCGTCATTCAGCTGGAGGACGGCATCAACTTTGTTCCCGCTCTGATCGGCCTGTTCTCGATTTCTCAGGTCATGTCGCTGGCGTGGGATGTGCATCACGGAAAAAAGGGCTCGGTCATCGAGGATGAGGAGAGCCTGAAAAAGAGCCGCGCGCTGCCCCCGTGGAAGGAGCTGAAGACCCTCTTCCCCACAATGGCTCGCTGCTCGATTGTCGGCACCATCGTCGGCATTGTTCCCGCCGCCGGCGCGGGAGTCTCCTCCTGGATCTGCTACAGCATGGGTAAAAAATTCTCGAAGCACCCCGAAAAATTCGGCCACGGTGCGCTGGAGGGCGTTGCCTCCTGCGAAACCGGCAACAACGCCGCCACCGGCGGCGCTCTGATTCCCCTGATTACACTGGGACTGCCCGGCAGCTCGGTTGCCGCCATTCTGCTCGGCGGCATGATGATTCATGGGCTGACCCCCGGCGCGGCCATGTTTACGAAAAACGCCAACACCACCTATGCCATCATGCTCGGCTTCCTCTTCGCAAACATCCTCATGGGAGTGATCGGCCTGTTCGCGGCTCGCTATATCGCCCATGTCAGCGCTGTTCCGATGGGCTATCTGGGTCCCGTCATCACCGCCCTGTGCTTCATCGGCACCTATGCCATCCGCAACAACCTGTTCGATGTGGGCGTCATGGTGGTCTTTGGCCTGTTCGGCTTCCTGCTCAAGCGCTGCGGCTTTGCCGCGCCGCCCATGATCCTGGGCATGGTGCTTTCCGGCATCTGTGAAAACAACTGGCGGCGGGCGGTTATTCTAGCCAATGCCAAGGGCGGAATGCTGCATTATTTTCTCGGCCGACCCATCAGCATCGTGCTGGCTCTGCTGATCGTCATCTCTCTCTTCTCGCCGATGTTTATGGCGTATGTCGATAAAAAATCCAAGGAAAATGTAACCAAATGAGGTGCAACCCAAACATGAGCAAAAAAATCGCTTTCTATGGGGCCTTCAGTGAAAATATGCTGAAGGCGCTCAACAGCAAATGCCCGGAGGGCTTTGAGACCTGTCAGGTCGCGGCCGATGGGGAGCTCTCCGCTCTGGCGGACGCGGATTATCTGGTCAACCGCGGCGGCGCCGTTGATCGACGGGTGATGGACGCCGCCCCCAACGTCAAATGGATTCAGAAATGGGGGGTGGGGTTTGACAAGATCGACGTCAAGGAGGCCGGTGCGCGCGGCATTCCGGTTGGAATCTGCGTGGGCGGCAACAGCCTGCCGGTCGCCGAATTGGCCGTCACCCTGATGCTTGACGTTCTGCGCAACGCGATCCCGCTCAACGAAAAAATGAAGGAGGGGGAATGGGCCAGAGAGCGCTATGCCGGCCGTTCCTACCTGCTGCACGGCAAGACGGTCGGTCTGATCGGCATCGGAAACATCGCCCGTAAGGTAGCTGCCATCGTGCGCAACGGCTTTCAGGCGCAGGTTCTCTATTATGATCTGTTTCGCCTGAGCGAGGAGCAGGAGAACGCCCTTGGCGTCACCTACGCCGACCTTGATACCGTAATGGCGCGGTCGGATATCGTCAGCATTCACGTCCCGCTGCTCCCTTCCACCGAGGGGATGATCAACCGGGAGAAGCTCCTATTGATGAAGCCCACCGCCTGCATCATCAACACCTCGCGCGGCGGCATCATCAACGAGGCCGAGCTGATTCAGGTGCTGCGTGAGGGGCGCATTTTGGGCGCGGGTCTGGATACCTTCGCGCAGGAGCCCCTTTCGGCGGACTCCGAGCTGCTCCGGTTCGACTGCGTTGTCGCCACCCCCCACTGCGGCGGAAACACGGTGGACAACGACATCAATATGGCGGCCATCTGCATGGATTGCATTGCACGCTATGACGCGACCCAAACCCGCGAGATGCGCGAAATTGTCAACAGGGAGTTCCTGAAATAGTTGATACTCTGAAAGCGAGGAAATGATATGATTCACATTGGCAACAGAATTTTCACCGAGGTTGAGCGTCCGGATGCGAAGGTCGTCGAGCTGTTCCGGGGGCTTCCCTCCAGCAACATCAACGACGAGATGAACCGCCTGTTCTGCATGCACGACTACATCCGCCCCCTGAACGACGTCCCGCTGCTGGGAACCGCCATCACCGTCAAGGCTCCGATCGGCGACAATTTGTTCTTTCATCAGGCGCTCGATATGGCGCAGCCGGGCGACGTCATCGTCGTGGACGGCGGCAGCGGCTGCAACCGTTCCCTCGCCGGGGAGATCATGATGCGGTTCGCGGCGAAAAAAGGACTCGCGGGCATCGTCGTGGACGGCTGTCTGCGCGACCTCGACGGACTTCGCGATCTGCCGATGGCCATCTACGCCAAGGGCATCACCCCGCAGGGGCCGTTCAAGTTTGGCCCCGGTGAAATCAACACCCCCATCGCCTGCGGCGGCCAGGTGGTGTTTCCGGGGGACATTTTGGTCGGCGACGCGGACGGCATCGTTGTCATCCGCCGTCAGGACGCCGAAGCGGTCGCCCAAGTCGCAATCAAGAAAAAGGCTTCCGAGGATCAGACCTTTGCACTGATGGAGTCGGATCTCGCCGCTTATGCCGAAAAGCACAAAAGCACGACCGAAAAGCGCTTTGCCGCCGCCGGCGCCGAGATTCCACAGTTTGGAAGCTACTCCGAGCTGTACAAGCTTTAAGACCACATTTTGATTCACTAGAGCCGGGCTCGACGTTTTGAAAACGCCGAGCCTTTTCTCTTTTTCCTGCCATAGATCGATCATTTTGGGGAATGCTGATAAGCGGTGGTGAAAAACAATGCAAAGAGATTTCGAGCGGGCGTTCGACCATTTTCTGGAGGATCGCCATTACGACGCGGCGCAGGATGCCCTGTTTGCCGCGCTGCGCACCGCTTTTCGCACCGGATGGGAGGCGGCGGGCGGCACGCAGCCGCCCGCAAGACCGGCTCAGCACCAGGGTTTGCCAAAGCGCC